>NZ_JBMLTR010000096.1:0-30603 GCF_049239865.1 Aquidulcibacter sp. | reverse complement strand
CCCATCATTCCTAGTTGAAACAATGAAAACGAAGACCGAAGCGGACGAAAATGGTCCATTCCTTGCGGAACGCACCCTACGATCCGCGCGTAAGTGAATGTCCGCTTTCGTGCAAGCGCCAATCCACCCCAAGCGACAATCCTTGGCGCAAAGCGGAAAGGCGCAACTTGGGCGGAAAGCACTGATTGTCGACCAGTGGCTTTCGATCAAAGAACAATTCAGTCGAACTAGGAGCGCACTTTCGACAATCATATGTCTCAGGACTCGGCGAAGAATGCCGCCGCAATTTCGAAGGGGCGGCGGGACCGTTGAGCTCGGGCAACAATCCAAGCGCCCTCAAGAGCGATGAGCAAACCGGTTGCAAGTTCATTGGCTTCGCTTGCTCGACCAAGCCTTACCGCGTGTGATTCTGCGGTTCCGATCCACGTCTTGAAGGTGAGCTCACTGGCTGCGCCGAGCCGCTCAGAGCCGGGCACGGTTTCAAGCAGAACCGAGGTGATCGGGCAGCCCTCTGAATAATCGCTTTTCTCAAACCAGTCGGCAATGGCGCGCGACAAGATATTGGCACCTTCGGAGAAGGAAGAAGCCCCCGTAAAGGCGCGATCAATCATAGCCTGAACTACCTGACCAGCTTGGCTCATGGCCGCCTCAGCGAGTTGCTCCTTGCCTTCAGGAAAGTGATGATAGAAAGATCCTTTGGGTGCACCACTGGCTTCAAGTATCTCTATGAGACCTGTCCCATGGTATCCGCGACGCTGAAACAGTTGCGCCCCGGAAGCAATCATTCGATCTCGGCTCGTTCGTTTAGCAGTCATTCCAGTCTCTTTCCCCAACTGCCAGCCAGTTAATCCCAATTTGTTTGCGCTTGACAGCTTTAACATCACCCCATAATTATGTCGACCGGTCTAGTGAATTTTGAGGGTTTCGGATGTCGGACTATCTAGCCATTGCGCGTCAAATCTTGGCAGCCCAGCCCTTTAGTGTGCTGGTCGGTACCGAAGTGATCAGGTACGGGGATGGCGCGGTAGAGCTGCGCATGCCCATTCAAGACATAGTTAGGCAGCAGCATGGCTTCGTTCACGGCGGCGTGGTCGCCTATCTAGCTGACAATGCACTTACAATGGCAGCAGGCCTTTCCATGGGCGGCGGCGTGCTGACCGCCGAAATGAAGATCAATTATCTGAAGCCCGCTGTCGGCGAGGTCATGATCGCAAGAGCTTGGACCATCAGCCATGGCCGCTCTCAAGGCGTCAGTCGTTGCGATGTCTTTGTAGAGCAGGACGGGGTCGAACGCCTTTGCGCCGCCGCTCAAGGCACCGTCATGAAAAGCCATACTAAATCAGCCGTCACGCCACCGCCCGGTACCAAGGCTGATGCAACCTGAGTGCTGTCGCACTCTGCAATCGAAAGCGCGGTGTTTCCAAGACCCGCCAATACAACATCTTAAATGGAGCAGTTTAGTCATGTCAGAGCAAGGCCAAGTGGACGTAACCTTCCAAGATCGCATCCTTCATATGCATGTTGATCGGGCAGCCAAACGGAACGCCTTTACGCCTCACATGCTACAGGAACTGGGACGGGCCTTTAAGCGACTAGACGAAGATCCCGACGCTTGGGTCGGTGTGCTGACATTTGCCGGCGCACACACGACAGCCGGTCTAGATCTGACGGCCTTTCTTCCCGCGATGCAGAACGGAACGCCAATCTTCGACGATACCATGCTGGATCCCCATGCTCTGGAGCGGCCTTGTCGCAAGCCAATTGTATGCGCCGTGCAGGGCACAACCTACACGGTCGGCATTGAGCTCATGCTCGCCTGCGATATCGCAATTGCTGCGTCAGACGCCAAATTCTCCCAATTAGAGCCCACCCGTGGCATCACCCCAATGGGCGGTGCGACCTTACGCTTTGTTGATCGTGCCGGCTGGGGTAATGCGATGTACCATTTGTTGAGATGCGATGTGCTCGATGCCCAACGCGCGAAGGACATTGGCTTTGTGCAAGAAATCGTCGAGCCTGACCGTCAAATCGAGCGGGCGCTAGAGATCGCAAGAGAAATTGCCAAGAACGCTCCACTCGCCATTCAAGCTGCGAAGAAGGCTGCTTGGGATGGCGTGATGATCAACCCGAAGGCTGGAATAGATCAGCTTGTGCCAAACCAAATGGCCCTGATGAAAACCACGGATGCGATGGAAGGTGCCATGGCCTTCATGCAGCGTCGTCCAGCTGAATTCCAAGGGCAGTGATGACTGCCACTTCATCCGCCAACTTTACTCGGCAGCTTAATCCATGACCGCTCTTGCAGATGTTATCGCTCTCGAGCGAAGGACTTTGGCACAAATACGAAGCCTAGATGTAACGTTGGCTTGGCCGACCATCATTCTGACATTTGTTCTAGTTGGAATTTATGGGGCAGTCGTCGCCGCCTCGGCAACGGGCATAATCCCACTTTGGTTGGCCATGCTCGTCAACGCGATGGTCGCGTATTGTGCCTACACTCCTTTGCACGAAGCCTCGCATGGCAATGTTGGCGCCAAGCAGCATGCTTGGATCAACCAGCTTGTCGGCATCGCGGGGGCCAGCTTGTTGCTGCACAATTTCACAATGCACCGGACCACGCATCTGGCCCATCACGCTCACCTCAACGATCCTGCACACGACGCCGATCATTGGGTGGCCGGTCAGCACTGGTGGAGCGTGTTGCTGCGCTGCGCCACGTTGGTTTTCGCACACTATGCAATGGGCCTTCGCCAGAATGGGCGGCGCGTCATCGTGATTGCGATAGCCGAGAACATGATCCCTCTGACAGCGCTCATATTAGTAGCTTGGCTTGCGGGGTGGGAGGTCATGTTGTGGACAATGGTCGTGCCGGCCCTGATTGGTGCGACTTTGCTAGGCTTGTGGTTCGATTATGTGGTTCATATGCCCCATACAGAATCGGGACGAACTAATTCGACGCGCATCATTCTGTTTCCTCGTGGCGTTTGCCAGATCTTGAGTTGGGCCTGGATGGGACAGAATTATCATCTGATCCACCATCTCTACCCTTGGCTTCCCTATTATCGCTACGCGGCCGCAACCACGGCGGCCCAGCCTCTGCTTGCAGCTCAAGGGGCATGTGTCGTGCACCTTTGGGGCAGTGACTGTTCAACCTTTCAGCAAAATCAGCGGATCAAATCATGACAGCTATTATCATCACCTACCCCGAAGGCCGTATCAACCACGACCAGCGCAAAGAGTTGGCCGGAACCCTAACCGATGCCGTGCTCATCATCGAATGCGGGCAGATCATCCCGGCGGCGCGCGGTGCGTTTCAGATCCATTTCCGACCACTGCCGCTCGACCATCTGGCTATCGGCGGCACCTTGCTGACCGAGCAGCCCGCCGACATTCTCTTCATCGACCTTGCGGTCATGGATGGATATTGGCCAGATACGGACCGCAAGCAAGTGTTCACAAACATCTACGCAGCTCTCTGCGCCGCACTCAAAACAGACAAACCATCGCCCACTTGGTGGATCAATTTCCGGGTCATTGGTGAGGGATCGTGGGGCTCTCGTGGGGGCGCTCTTTCGATCCTCGACCTTCTCGATACCGGAGCCTTCACAGCCCAACGGGCAGCGGACATTCGGGCCAATCTCCTAGGGCGTCCAGTGTAACAGTCTATTTCACGGCTATACGTCCAACTACCGGCAAAAGAGGAATGACACATGAGCCATACAATCTCAGTTCGCACCGTGGATCGGGTAACAATCATCACCATCGAGCGACCCGATCGGCGCAATGCGGTCGATCTGCCAACGGCTCAAGCTCTGATTGCTGCGTTCAAAGGCTTTGACCAAGACGATCGCGCAGACGTCGCGATTCTGACAGGTGCAGGCGGTTCCTTCTGCGCGGGTGCCGATTTACAAGCCCTGGCAGCGGGCGAAGCAAAGCCGGTTGAACCAGATGGCGACTTTGCCCCCATGGGGCCAACCCGTCTTAGGCTATCTAAACCGGTCATTGCTGCAATCGAAGGTCCAGCCGTGGCAGGAGGGATGGAGCTTGCGCTATGGTGCGATTTGCGCGTCACAGGGCGGTCTGCAATCATGGGTGTATTCAACCGACGCTTTGGCGTTCCCTTGGTGGATTTGGGTACGATCCGTTTGCCAAGACTTATTGGCGAAGGGCGTGCAATGGAACTCATCCTAACCGGCCGCCCTGTCGGGGCCGAGGAAGCGTTCGCGATTGGGCTTGTCACGAAAGTCGTCAAGGATGGTGCCGCATTAGACACGGCGCTTGAAATTGCCCGCTCGCTTTGTGCATTTCCGCAATCCGCAATGCGCAATGATCGGCTGTCTGTATTGGAACATTACGAGCTCACTGAAGCCGACGCCATCGCAAATGAAATCAAACGCGGGCGGGTGACAATCGCAAGCGGTGAAACAATTGCTGGGTCTACCCGGTTTTCTGGTGGTGCCGGTCGCCATGGATCGTTTGACTGATTGTCGGCGGTCGTTACAGATTTTGCGCTGCGCTGAGCTAGCCTGGCAGTTTCACAATTAGCTCTGATAATCTGCCAAATTATGTTCTTTAATCTCTGGGCATTGTGAAGCTGCAACTTATGCTGTGATAGCGGGTCCCAGAACAATCACAATCTCAATAACTAAGGCTGAATGGGCACAGTCTACACTGGATTGACCACCAACTGGAAACAACCGGCGCAACCCAAATGGTCCGTGCCCTAGGCCCTAAAAATCCAGCCATCAGTTTGTAGGAACTTCGTCCGGATAATTGTGCAACTATTCCGCCATCTCATAAATGTCCGCTTTCGAGCTCCACAAAAAACCGCCCAGATGACCACCTCTGGCGCAAAGCAGCCTGCTTGCCTCGATTTGAAAAAGTCGCAGGGTGCGGAAGGAAGGGTCTGATCGAGTCCTAAACTTTGAGCTACCGCTTTATAGATTTTGCATTCAAGTACAGCTATCGTTCTTGATGCGGGCATAGGTAGACTGGTTTGGGAGCGTGCAATGCTGACTATCCGACCGGCGATTGAAATCGATGCTGATCTTTTGCCGGAAATTGAACGATCAAGTGGCGAACTCTTTAGACAGTTTCCTCAACTTGCCTGGATAGCTGATGACGACGTTCAATCAGCAACGCGCCATCGCGAGATCATTCAGCAAGGTACGGCATGGGTGGCCCTTTCTGAATCGGAATTGATCATCGGGTTTTTGAGCGCCGAAGTGCACGACTCTTGCCTGCACATCTGGCAGATGTCTGTTCATTCAGATTATCAAAAGCGCGGCGTCGGCCGTGCGTTGATGCGCACTGCCCAATCCTGGGCTGAAGCTCACAAACTTTCTTCTCTTACGTTGACCACATTTCGTGACGTCCCTTGGAATGTTGATTTCTACCAGTCCTGCGGTTTTGTCATAGCCCAGCCAGAAGCATCACCCATACTCCTTCGGACGCTTGCAAATGAAGAGCTTGCGGGCCTGCCTATCGATCAGCGCTGCGCAATGATTCGCCCACTGTAGAGATACCAAACTATCAGCTGAGAATCTGATTTCTTTGCGCAGCTGCAATCGGAGTGGTCTCGAGATTTCTCCAACTTGTGGCCGCTTGAAATGTACACGGGATTGAAGCTCGCCAATCTTTAGGACACAAAGGCCTGGAAAGCAGACGGAAGCTTTAAGCAGGAACCAACTAACGAACATCCTGATCAGACCAGAAGCGCTGAGAGATCATGGCGCGATTTACGACGTTACGAAGCGGGCCTTTGCGCCGATGCCCTACTCAGACGGTAATGAACAAGATTTAATCAATGTCTTGCGGAATGCCGGTGCGCTTAGCCTTTCCCTCGTGGCGGAGCAGCACGGAAAAGTCGTTGGCCATATTGCGCTCTCGCCGGTCGCACACGAAAGCGGGGTAGAGGGATGGTTTGGACTTGGCCCGATCTCCGTGGAGCCGGCCCTGCAGCGAAAAGGCGTGGGTGGTTTGCTCATCTCAGAAGCCACCGCGTGGATGAATGCCCGACAAGCCCGCGGATGCATTCTTGTTGGAAACACCAAATATTATTCCCGCCACGGGTTTATTCCTGCCGCCGCAAATGCGCCTGAGAAAGAGCCTGCCGAATACTTCATGGTTCTACCGCTCGACAACACGATCCCCGCAGGCCGGTTCAGCTTTCATCCGGCCTTTTACCTTGAAGAATTTTGATCAGATATAGCGCAGGGCTGCCTATTAGGCCCGCGTCCAGTGCATGATCCAATTGGGTGTCCAGTTGACCCCTTCGTCGCTACTGGTCAATTGTTGCCACCGGCAAGACTTGGTGGTGATTTGATCCCAAATGCCGCGCACCTTGATCGGCCGATTGTTGGTATCGACATCATCGGATTCAAACGTAGCAACCCCTTCTTTGAAATTTCCCATCATCGGCGGGTTTACGACGCCATAGGCCGCACTGGTCCAATGATCTGCCCACAGCCCTGTTTGCTTGTTAAGAACGCGAACCCCCATGCCTAAGAGCTTACCACTTGGGCCCCGCAGTTCCTCGATGCTGGCCATGCCATCCATGGCCGACCATACCTTGGCGGAGCCTGAAAACTCCTCCCACTCGGGTCCCTTATAGTCCTTGAGGCGGCGGTTCGCTATGATCCAGTCGCCGCTCAGAAAGTCAAAGTTAGAGGCACGTGTCATCGATGCGCTTCCTTCTAGAAGGGGTTTTGGGTTCAAAGCGGTGCAGCTGGTTACAAAAAGCATCGCTCCGCTCTGCCCTAGGAAGTTGCGTTTTGTTGATATGTGCAAGTTGCGACCTCCGAACGGGAAGGGCCACTCTAACGGTGAATAACTGACATAGCCTGTCAGTTGTTTTCTGCTAATCTAGTTTCATGCAGTCAAGCCGCCTTCTTTCGATCTTGATCTTGTTACAAAGCCGCGGTCGCCTAAGCGCGCAGGCATTGGCGCGAGAATTTGAAGTCTCGCAGCGCACCATCTATCGCGATATTGATCGTCTGAGTGCTGCCGGAGTTCCCGTCTATGGCGACAAAGGACCGGGTGGAGGGTTTGAGCTTCTTGAGAATTATCGCACCCGCTTAACGGGACTGGATCAAGCTGAAGCCCAGACCTTGTTCCTGATTGGCAATCCGAAACTGGCGCTTGATATGGGGCTAGGCAAGCAGGTGCAAGCCACCCGAAATAAGCTTTTGGCGGCATTGACTGAAAAAGGCCGTCAAACGGCAAATCAGACGCAATCCTATTTTCATGTCGATCCTTCCGATTGGTACAGGTCCTACCAAAGCCTGCCGCAATTGCCCATTCTGACTCGCGCCTTGACCCAGCAGCGCAAGGTCTCGCTTCAGTATCAAAGCTGGACGGCTGCACGCCATTGGCATCTTGTACCCTTAGGCTTGGTGCTCAAAGCCAGCACTTGGTATTTAGTCGCTAAAGGTCCAAAGCACATTGCGACCTATAAGGTCGAAAACGTGGCAGATATTGTCTTATTGGAAGAGACGTTTGAGCGGCCTGCAGATTTTGACCTCTCTAGCTATTGGACGGCTCATGTTGCAGAATTTGAAGCTCGTATTCGTCCGCACCTCGCCAAAATTCGCGTGACCCAAACTGGCCTTAGGTACCTTCGTGACTTGGGCGATTATGGCAAAGCGGCGGCAGACAAAGCAGCACCAACAGATCAAGCTAATTGGTTTGAAACCACGCTTCCTTACGAAACAATGGATCAAGCAGCACGCCTACTTCTTAGCTTCGGAACAGAGGTTCTAGTTATAGCTCCTTTAGACGTGCGCGCACGCATCGCTTGGCTTTGCGAGCAAGTTGCTCAAAGTCATTTCGGGCAAGATCACATCATTCCTGACTAAACAGTGGCCCCCTAAGGCACCTTTGTTGCATGGTAATGATTTTGTTGCTGATGATGTCTTACGTTTTGGCCAGCAAGTAAGCCCCGCTAAGGCACCTAAAGCGATTGGTTGGGAATCCGGGTAGAGAAGCGAACCCCTTCTTCGGGCTAGCCGCGACTAACTAGGAGCACGGATCAAGCCCTCTTTGTTGTCCACCATTGGCGCATTTGGGACTATCTGCATTATGGCAATAGTTGGCCGATTGCGGAAGGTCTGGTTTGGGGTGTGTGGGCGGCGAAAGCGGACGTTCAAAGGTCGGACCAAGGCGAATATCGCGGTCGTAAGCGGCATTGGAGATAGCGCATTCGAGGCGGAGTGCGACATACGGCAGGAAGCGCATTGCGAAAGACACGTCAGTGAAGGGTCTCATTATTGGGGTTCTATTGCTTATACGCATGCTCCATCTTTGATAACATATTCGAAAGTGGCTTCTATACCGTGTGTGACATATCCAATCGGGCAACTGGTTTGCGAGCCGTCTTTGAGCCTTACTGAGATCTTGCCAGAGCCTTCGCAGCTAATCGCCATTCGTCCCATGAACTTCGACCCATTTTGCACGAGTAGCTGATTTTTTCCGCACAGCTGGAGTTCTGCGGAAGCAATGTCTCCGGACGGCGCACGCACGATGAAGTAATTGTTGACGCGCGCACAACCAGTTAAAAAAATAGCGCATCCTAATGAAGATAGTCGCGCGATACTTTTCCACGGAATACTCAACTTAGTCTGCTTTGCATGGTGATTGGGGTCAATTTTCAACGAGCCTCACATCCTTGATCTATGCTAATTTGGGCATTTTGCGGATTGGCATTCCTGCACCCGTTTTGGCCGCATTCTGAACGACAACACTGTTGGCGATATCGACTTGCGCCTCAAGAGTTTGCTAACCCGCCATAGGTCCAGCTGTGCGCCTCGCGCCGTCGCCTTGGGCTGCGACCCAACAATTTTTATCCGGCAATCGAACACAGCCTTTGCCAAGGGCTAGCCTAGGGCAAAGGCTGTCTCGGTTTCAGAAACACCGAAGAAGGTGCAAATGTCGAAGTGGCGCATTCCTGCCGGCAGGCATGCGGCCCGCGAAGCGTATCGCTAGAATTTCCTGGCGATTCCAATTACGATGTCAGTCGTTCGATAATCAGCTTTGAGTGTGCGACCGCCGCCCCTGAGGCTTGGGCTATTGACCGAAAATGTCCGCAGTTCCCCGAATCCTTTCCAATCTTCAGCAAACTCATACTCCACGCCAGCTATACCCTGAACAGCAAACATACTTGCTCTGGAGTATTGGCCACGGTTGGCAGTGGGGCCTGCATTCAAATCGAAATCTACTTCACGGGTCAAACCGAAGCCTAAGCCAACATAAGGCTTGAAACTGCCTGCTTCATTGAAGGTGTATAGACCATTCACCATGATTGAAGTTGAGGCGTAATCACTGTTGCTTGCGGCAACCCCTCCAAGGGAGTTTAGTGAGCTGGATCGGTAGGTGTACTCAAGCTCGCTCCGCCAAGGCCCAGCATAGTCGTATCCGATGGCCCCACCAGCCAGCGCGCCCCCGCCGAACTTTCCTTTGGTGCGGGTTCCTCCAATCTGTAGGTCCGTATTACTCAAGGTGGAGCTGCCGCCATAAACCTTGGCATAGAGACCACCCTCTTTATCGGCTGTTTGAGCGATTGCTGAATTTCCAAATGCAAAGAGCGCTGCGACAACAGCCAACGTGCGGTAGAACATTTTCTTTTCCTTCTGAGTGTTTCGTAGGGAGATTTAGGTCGGGCTGATTACTCGACCTGTCGGGGAACTACCTGATGTGGCTTGAAGGAAAAGCGCTGTTGCACGAGCGGTAGCCTATCCTGCACGAACGGACAGATTATCTGCAGTCAGCTAAAAATATTCCTGATTGGCCGACCTCATGTTTACGCTGCGCGGTAGATGGGTCTGAGCGCTCCCGCAGTCAAAGCGGCGGCCCATCGTGATAGGAAGTAAAATACAGGCTCTGAGGAAAGTGCGACAAGCCTGTTTAGACAGACGTGATCAACGCTTGGGTGCGCAATAAAATTGTGGGTCTAGCATATCAAATGATTAGAAGGGTTTATTGCAATTACTCTCATAAAACCTGAGTTAGGTCATTCTTCCGACGCCGGCTAACCGGTATTTTAAGGCCGGTGTCCATTTGTAAAAAACCACGAGAATTGAGGCGTTTCTTCTGCAATATATGATTTTGTGCAACCCAATGAGATCGATGTACTTGAACGCCTGGGTAGCCAGCCTCTTTCAGTTCCTCAACAGCGCGGCCAAAGGGGTAAAATATCAATGCTTGGCCGACTTTCGTGTAGACTCGCGTATAATGAAGCTCGGCAGATAAAGCGACAAGATCGGTGCCGAGGGGCGGCGGCAGTGACGCAACGAACGGCAGCCTCACGGATCCCGGCCTACTCTCATGGCCTTCGGTTTGATTGTCCGGTGAGCTTGTATCTTGGGTGCCAGATTCATTGGTCTTGGCTTCTGGCTTGCCATGGGCTTGGAACAGGCCAATAGCGCGTCGGAAGCGAATGGCATTGAGACCCAACCAAGCTGACAGCGCCGGCGGCGCAACAAAGGCAAGTTCTTCCAAGAACACTAGGTACCAGGTTCGTGGAAGATTGACCGTGGTTTCATCTAGTCCCAAAAGTCTATCAAGCCATATTCCAATCGGAACAAATAGCGCGGCTCCGAGAAAGCCTGAAAGTGCCAATTGAGCGATAAGTGGCCACTTAAAGACCGGGTTAAACTTTTGTAGCCCCAATTGCATCGTCTGCATCAGCATCAAAAGTGCGCTTACCTGGATCAGCCAAAATACGGCCCGCTGCGCGATCGAGAGTTCTTGGGTCGAACTTGGATTTAAAAGTGCGATGACGATTGCAATACAGATTGTTGAAAAAGCCAAGAATTTTGGCCAACTCAATTGCTCGGAATTTGATGGGGCGAGTTTGAACTTCATGCGTCGTCATTACCCAAAGGGCAAATTGGCTTCAAGCATCCGCTCAGCGGCCTAGCATGAAATCTTTGTAGTGTTCCGTGCCTCCTACTCGGCCCCTCCTACTTGGTCTGTCCGCTTTCGGGATTGGGTTAGCTGTCCGTTATTGACCTAGTTTGGCGCAAAGCAGACCCTAGGCCAAACTTGGAAAGTGATGTTCGTACAATTCAAGCTTCTTGTGATTTAACTTATAAACTTTCAACCGGCTCGGCATTCCAACGTCACGAATTGGCGCTGTGATTGCCTCGCGCTTATGTTGTCTCCCTGCTCAAGCCGTCAGATCTGAATGCCATTCGAGGCCAATTTTTGTGCCAATCCAGACAATCTTGCTATCTTTAGCACCGTGGTTGCAGCGAAGTTGGTAACTGGTTTAGGCAATTCCTGAGGTTGGAATGATTAGTTCATAGCTGGTGCTACGGCCCCCTTTGGGGCCGCGTGTCAATGCTCGTTTGGCGATGAGATCGTCAATGTCACGCGATGCGGTATCTTGGGAACATTTGGCAAGCTTCGCCCACTTTGACGATGTGAGCTTACCTTCAAATCCATCGAGCAACCGATTGAGCACAAGGCGCTGGCGCTCGTTTAATGGGTGTTCGTTCACCGACTCCCAGAAGCGCGCTTTAGCTAGCACAGCACTTAGTGTCTCGTCAGCCTGATCAATCGCGCGATCAAGGCAGCCTAAGAACCATTGCAGCCAAGGTGTAATGTCAAGAGATCCCTTTTGGGTGGTCTCTAACATATCGTAATAGCGGTTCCGTTCGGCTCGAATTTGCGATGACATGCTATAGAAGCGTTGTGGACTATTTTCCGAACGTGCCAAAACAAGGTCAGCGATGGCACGCGCAATACGTCCGTTTCCATCTTCAAATGGGTGGATGGTAACAAACCAAAGATGTGCGATGCCGGCTACGATCACGCCATCTATCGTTTTGTCCGCGTTGAGCCAATCGAGGAATTGGTGCATTTCATTTTTAAGACGCGATGCGGCAGGCGCTTCAAAATGAACCCGTTCACGACCAATTGGACCTGAAACAACTTGCATCGGACCTGTTAGGTCGGTGCGCCAGTTGCCAACAACTATCTTGCTCATGCCACTGCGGCCTGTCGGGAAGAGGCTTGCGTGCCATCCAAGCAAACGATCTTCAGTCAAAGGCCTTTCATAGTTTTGGGTGGCGTCGAGCATCATTTCTACAACACCTTCGACATGCCGCTCGGCGGGGACGAGGCCCGCTATTTCCATGCCTAATCGCCGTGCGATGGAGGAGCGAACTTGACCCTTATCAAGGATCTCGCCTTCGATTTCGCTTGATTGAGTGACATCGGCCGTCAAGGTTTGCAGGAGGGCTTCGCTGCGAAGCGAGAAACCCAGTCCCTCCATCCGACCAATCAAACGACCCTGCCGGTGACGCACATGGGCGAGACTTGCAGCCAATTCTTGGTCTTGCCAAGTGAAGCTTGGCCATGTCTCCTGCACATGAATATAAGCCATAGTCTCCCTATCTCCTGCGGAGATTATGGCTGACAATCTCCGCATGTGCAATATAATATCCGCAGAATATGCGGAGATTAAAGCCGCTAATCTCCGCAGCGCCTCACATCGCTTTCGAGAGTACCTCAAAGCTGGCGGTCAAGGGGCAAGGCCGGCCAGCCGACCAAGCCACTTTTTAATCAACGCGCAACTTCGATCTCTGCGGATCGAAACGCATTGAAGCTTGACCACTTAGGGGCCAACTTTGGGGTTATACCGTTGTCGGGTAGCTTCAGAGTAAGCAAAGCGCCGTAATAAAGCTATTCCTAGGCGTCCTAGGGGGTGATTGAGCGAAGCGCTCTCTGTCTAATCGCTTTAGCCACGGCGCAGATAGCTTGGCCGAAATGGACTGAATCGCGATCAGTCGTATCTTTCCCGATCAGGAAATCATCGCTGCGCGAGCCAAAAAGCCGCCCCCAAATGTCCCGTTTGGGTGGCTAAAGCGACGACTTAAAACGACTTACATGCCACGACACACTGCAAGTTATGACCCCGCCAACATGACTTGCAAAAATAGCAACCAAAACAACACACTGAAAGCACAGACAAGTCGCCCTCTTATATCTTGCAATTCTACCTCAAATCCAACTCACTCTGCTGTACTCTGCTGTACTCTGACTTAGCCGACTTAGCCGACTTAGCTGCCATTAGATCCAAGGCAGTAAGTCATGTTTGGCTGAACAAATGCATCAGCCGCCTTGGCTTAACTGAGGCGGCGTATCTGCTCTAAGCCAGTTGTTCCCATTTCGGACAGGTGCGGGGCTTCTCAAAAGTGGACATTGAGGAGGCTGACGACTGCGGGTATGTCAGTGTCTGTCTAAGGCGGCTGTTTCGCTTTTTGATGTTTTTGAGGTTCGAAACGGGGACGTTTAACAATGCGTTTGAATCCGCCTGCCCCCTTCATTTGGTCGCCACGACAGCCTATTGATCCTAGAGGTCAATTAGCCGACCCGCGCGGCCGCGGCGCGCGCAAAGAAAAGCCCAATCGGTGGTTTCTGTTTCGTCGGGTGGTGACCCTGTCGGATGTGCCGACCAAGGCCGAGCTCTCGATCACAGTTGACGGACGTTATGTGGCATTCGTCAATGGCAGTGAGATTGGCCGCGGACCGGTTCGGTGCAGCCCCTTATTCCAGCGCTATGATACCTGGTCAATCGATTCCCATCTGCAAATTGGCGTGAACGCAATCTGTGTTCTGATCCATACCTATGGCGTCGACACCGCCTTTTACGAAGGCGTCAAAGGTATGTGGAATCCTGTGTTTGGCGAAGGTGGCCTTTGGGTTGATGGACAGATTACGACACAATCTGAGTCACAACGCTTGATAAGCGATCGCGCATGGCGCTGTATTGAAACTCATGCTTGGGAGCAAGCAACGCCGCGCATCAATCATGGCCTCGGCTTTATCGAAAGCCTTGATGCCAATCTGTTGCCGGATAGTTGGTTGGAGCCGGACTTTGATGATGCCGCATGGGACGAGGCTCAAATCCTGCAGGCCGGAGGGGGTGGACCAGAGGCTTTCTTTGGCGGTTTGGAAGTCAAACCTTTCCCGACCCTTGTGCCGCGCGGTATTCCACCGATGCGCTATGGTTTGGAAGGCGCAAAACGCGTTGTTTGGATCAAGGGGCAACGTCCTGATCCCAGTCTACCGATTGAGCGCCGTCTCTATGAGGAAGCGTTGCTGGTTGGCGCTGAAGACGCAGTTTCTGATCCAAAAGGGCTTTTGAAGCCAGAGCAGACCAATGTCACAATCAAGACGACGTCAGAGCAAGATGTCTCCTTTCTGCTGGATTTTGGTCGCATCATCACAGGACGCCCGCGCGTCTCAATGATCGCCAAGGGCGGCGAAATGATCGAAATTGCCTGCTCGGAGCATTTGCCCGGTGAATGGGACCCTGCTGGGCTAACGGCAGATGTGCGACTTACGCGGACACCGCTACTTGGGCTCGATGCTCATATTTGTCGCTATATTGCCCGTCCTGGCGAGCAAATCTTCGAGCGGTTTGAATGGTGTGCGATCCGATGGATGCAAGTTGTTATTCGCAATGCCCCTGACGGTGTAACATTAACGGGCCTTGGTGCCAAAACCGAGAACTATCCAGTCGACAAACGCGGCAGTTTCACTTGCTCCGATCCCTTTCTCAATCAGCTTTGGGCCACAGGGGCCTATACACTCGAAATGTGTATGCATGATGGGTGGGAGGATTGTCCAAGCCGGGAGCAGCGCCAATGGCTGGGGGACGCAACCGTTGAAAATCTTGTCGGTTGGGCGGCGTTTGGGCCAAGTATCGTGCCACTAAACGCGAAGTTCTTATGCCAAGCGGCGGAAAGCCAGCGACCAGACGGGCTGACACAAATGTTTGCCCCCGGCGACCATCATACAGATCGACTTTTGATCCCGGATTGGACATTGCAGTGGATATTGAATGCGGGAGATCATTATCAGCACAGCGGTGATTTAGCGACGATCGAGACCATTTTGCCTTCGATCCAAAAGGCTTTGGCATGGTTTGAGCGACTATTGGCCGACAATGGGCTTATACCAAATATGCCCTATTGGCATTTCATGGACTGGGCAGGTGTTGGTCGCCATGGCTTTGCCGCTGCCTTGAATGCCCAATTGGTCGGCGCTTGGAAAGTCGCCGCCGCGTTGTGTGAAGCCTGCGACATGGGTCGGGCCGCTGCTGCATATCGAGCCCGCGCGCTCAAGGCACAAACAGCATTGCACGATCTCCATTGGGATGAGCGGCGCGGGGTCTATGTGGACGTCCTTGACCCTGCAACTGGAAAACAGGAATTGCGTGTATCCCAACATGCCAATGCAGCTCTCATGCTGTGGGGCGAGATGCCCGACAGCCGCGCGGCCTCTGCGATCGCGCGTATTACAGATGCGGCGCGTCTCACCTTCACCGCCGCACCGCCCATAGCCAATAGCGGCGAAACCTTGGACCCCGAGAGTGGTGTGGTCCTTGCCAATACCTTCTACAGTCACTTCGTCTATGAGGCTTTGGCCGAGCGCGGCGAATTGGGCGCAGCGATCGAGCTGATGCGCGCGCGCTTTGGTCCGATGCTCGCGCGCGGCGCTACCACTTTATGGGAGAGCTTTGAACCAACGGCTAGTCTTTGCCACGCCTTCTCTGCCTCGCCTACTTGGCAATTAAGTCGCAGAGTGCTGGGCGTTCATCCATTGTCGCCGGGTTATCTCAGTATTGGTGTCGCGCCGAACTTGGCAAATCTCGATCACGCGTCGGGCGTTTTTCCAACCCCAGTCGGCGATGTGCATGTTGAACTAACCCGCGAAGCTGACGGCTTTCTCGCGCGCGTCCAAGGCCCCGCTGGAACTGCCCTACACATGATGACGGCTGCAGGCCTGCGTCATATATCCGGCGATCTGATAGCTAATTCCGATGGTTTTGCTCAAGCTCGCTATCGAAGGGCATCTCAAGGCTGAGGCTCTTTGGAAACCTCCCTTTTGGAAGATTTTGCGATAGGCGGAGTCCTTTCGCATGGCCAAAATTGATGACCACCTAGAAACAAGACCCTCCGCACTCGGCCAAGTTCTGCGGAAATGCGGCTAGTCTGCTTTGCGCCAAGGGTTGCCACTTGGGGCGAGTTGGTGGTTGCTTGAAAGCGGACATTAAGTAGGACCATGACTGGGGGCCATTCAACCGATGTAGGGATGCTACAAATTGATGATAAGACTTGCCGGCGCTGCATGATTTCATGGCTGTTATTGCGGTCTCCTCTTTGATGGCACTTGGCAATTCGTACGCAAGGCTGGTAACGACCCTTCCGAGAAGGTTGAATTAAATGAACCGCAAGGCATTAGAACAGAAACTGAGACAGCAAGTCAGCGCAGCGCGTCTGCGACCGGAGACCGGAGAGCGGTCGACTCGCATTTATTCAGCCACAAAGAGTATAGTGGATTTCGGTTCCGTGTTTTTTGTCTTATCCGACACCCCTGAACAGACATCAGACATCTTTAGAGTTCTCGTGGATGATAAATCCGTCGTTGCGTTTGAACTGGATCGATCTGATGGCTCGAAAGCGCCAACCGCGGTTATCGTCTATTCTGTAGATGATTTTCGACGCGCGATTGGGCCAAGGTTGGCGGAAAAGGAGCTACAAGTTGCTATCGAACTGGCGCGAGAAGCGCTTAACCAGTAATTTTTGTGTATGATTATTTTAGGTTGCAGTCCCAAGGAACTGCACCACCCTGTGAGAAGTAGTCTTGGGTATAGTTCTTTTCACTTAGGCAGCCCTTGCTGCAGGCTATGCCTAAGCAATGGCTTAGCTCGAGTTTGAGCGCGCAAGATGGGGCGTCAAGGGGTGAAATCGGCTCCGCCGACGCGCCGAAGGCGCGCCTCTTGACTCCCCAGCTTGCGCAGAGACAATTGTCGGATGGCTTCAAGGCAAGCGGAGCGCCGCATTGAACCGTTCCGAGTCATTTGGCTAAGCCCCCACATGAACGAGTTCAGGGATTGCTTGACCTTGGTGCGGTCCATTGATGGAATGCACCTTATGGTGCGAAGCGCATTGCTAGGTTCGACTTTTAAGGTGCTCTGAAACCCACCAAGCCACAAAACTGGAATATGACGGCCAAAAATTGATGCCCAATCGAGCATTCTGGGTTGCAACTTCAGGCCTATCCCATTCGTCTCGCTGGACAGCATATATTTTTCGGTTTTTCTTCCAATAAACAAACCAAGCCCCCTGAGGGTCTCGATAATCGGACTTATTCTCACTGCCAGCAATCGCGATAAAATCTGGATGCAAGCCAAATTCGTCGTGCAGAAGCTTTGTCCAAACGCCTAACTTGAGCAATGACGCATCCACCGGGTCGCAGAGGCATAAATGGGTACTATCGTTCAGAATGAAGCTGACTCTGTAGGCCTGCATCAAGGCGAGGGTCGTAGAGTCCCCCGTCCAACCCAACTCCTTCAAGGTTTGAGCGACTTTGCTGCGTTCTTTTTCAGGGCGGCGAGCATCGAGTAAGTCGCCTTCTTCATCACACTGATTCTCAACATGAATATCTACGAATCGTCTCGCAGCTTGCTCGTCCTCAATTATGCCAGTGTCCGAGTTAGGCGACGGTGGCGGCGCTGCGATTATACCAAGGTAGCGGTCTGGTTGCCTCACAGTAAGTGGTGTTGAACCAACTGCGCTCGAGTTTGGCCAACTGTGCCGATAGGTCCCTTCCCATCCGATGCGCTTGAGAATCGCCGCGAATACAAAATCAATGATGAGTTCATTGTCATCATAGCCGTCCAGCATGTCTGAATCGGGCTTTCGCTTAGACCGACTCGTAAACATCTTTTCGTGATCGCTAAGCATCAATTCCGCGGAGGCATATGCCCCGGTAAGAGCCTTTACGTAAAACGAGAATTCCTCCAGCCGATACTTTGGGAACCGTCTTCTAGCCCAAGCGTCCGAACTATCGCTCCACTCAGCGACATCGAAATCACTTTCATCAAGGCAGTGATTAAGCAGAACATTCTTGAACCATGGCTCATACCCGACTTCAGGCATCTTTATCTCAGCAAAACTTCCTGTATCAATTCCAAGCAAGCAGGCCGCAGACTTAGCGCACTCGATCCCAAGGTAAGGCTGCATGACGAGATTATGCTCAGCACAGGCTTTCGAAAGCCTATTGTGACGTTCTAGAGTTTGCTCCAGATACGCTTTGGCCCGCTCAAGATCACCTTGACCCCAGTAAAGGTTAGCGAGCTCAAAGCAGTCTTTCACCTGATTGGAGATGTTCCAAATTGCCAGATCTAATTCATCCCTCTTGATTTGATCTTCGACGATCTGAAGAAAGCTTTTGCCACCAAATGCTTCCTTGGGCGCTTCAAGCTGATCATGCTTGGTGTGCAGAAGATATTCGATCCGGCTCATTTGAGGGGTTTGAGCCGACGGTTGAGAAAACTTGGCGCTCCACCGCCTAAAGAAATCGAAAAGTCCCATTTTTAGAAGGTAAACGGGTCTCACAAACTCTGCAACAACCCTCTTTGAAATGACCAGGAGACGTTTGAACTAGGCCATCCGAGCTATGCTCTCAAACAGCACACAAATTCACTCGAAAGCTGCAATCGTCCTCGATGACTGCAATTGGCCTTCCATTCCTCAAACGTCAGCATTCCTTGATTCCGGCCCCCAAAGCAGACCATCCCCTTTCGGCCAAGTTCTGCCAAAGAGCAGCCTGTCCGAGATGCGCCAACAGCTGCCGCTTAATGCGGTCCTGCGGCGTTTCGAAGCCAGACATTTAGTTGAGGCAAAGAAGGCGGGCACTTTATCCTCCCTAGCAGCTTATGATGCCAATGCCTGAAGCCCAATAAAGCGGTAAAGTGCCAAACTACCAAGGCTGGGAATAGGATTGGCGGGGCGCAAGCCCCATCTCAAATTCGCTTAGAATGTCGCGGAATTCTTCCGAAGTCGGCAACTCTGTGGAACCGCCTTTGAAACGATAGACCCAAAAGGAGGATATGTGCGAAATCATGCCCATCGAGTGACCGAGATCCAAGAAGAAAATCGGGGCTTCCAGAAGGAACCTGCGAAAGGCTGCGGTGTTGCCACGATGGACAAGATCGGCGAACGCATCGTCATAGAGCGCGAGAACCTTGCTACAATTGCGGGCGGCGTCCCGGATCCGGTTACGTATGGAAGTCTTCAGCACGCGGATTTCCTCGCGCGTGGCAGCATCATTTCGTCCTGACGGTTTCATCTGATCCATTTCCTGCGTCACGCGGATCAGGCTTTGGATCATTTCTGAGAATTGCCATTTGTAGTAGATGAAGCCCTTCCAGCTGAAGATGCCTTGGGTGAACTGGTCACCTTGTAGCCCCAACGTCTCTCGCAATGGGTCGAGGAGTGAATCAGCATTTGCAGACAGAAGCGCGTCGGCCAACTTGCCAACCATGCCACCGCTGCCGCTGGCATTTCCCCTTGTGGAGCCAAAAGCCATACGAATGAGGGGGGCCATCTCAGCGCTGGTAAAGTTTTGCATGCGACTGGTGTCAGCGGGAGATATTGAGAAATAGCATTCCGCAGGTTTGTGATTGTTCCGACGCAATTGTTCCCGCACCAAAAACGGATCGAGTGAGGGTAGCTCGTTCAGCAGGCTTAAGACCAGAAAGTCTTTCTCGAGTTCTAGTTCACGATCGCCAACCACATCGCAAATCGCTTGTCGGAACCCTTTTTGGTTCACAAAAATGGACCGCCCACCCAATTCCAGATTGTCAAAATCGAGTGGGAAAATAATTTTCGTCGCGACAGTGGTTGAAGTTGGCAGAAGGTAAACCTCATCGCGTCGTAGTCGGTGCTTGACTAGGATTGATCGGTTTAAGAGAGCATCCGTAAAAAGCGGAGCCTTTTTGCGCATCGGATCGTCTGGGTAGCGCTTTGCGACCAGATTTAAATTAAGCACCCGACTAGTAGACGCCGAAGTCGCGAGAGCAGCTAAGTTACGTAACCCTGACATAGTCCAGCCTTTTCCAACCACGCACTTAGGCGAAAAGCAGAACTTTCTCATTAGTAACAGTCGGTGAAAATAGGCCTAAGCAATTCAATAAAATTTGTATAAAGACGAGATTTTGCTCGGGAAGCGTGTATTTGCGCAGCACGAAACAGCGAAAAACAACCACTCCAACTCCGGGCGTCGTTACATTCTTTGGTTGCAGATTTGCGCATGGCACCTTGATTTGTGTTTACACTGAGCATTTCCAACCATTGCTACTAAGCACTCGCCCACTTCAAGCACGGCGTATCCATAGTGAACGCTGGGTAACGTTACCAACCGGCTCTAAGCGGTCCATTGAGAAATAGGGTCACTATTACCCGCAAGTTAAAGAAAACTGTGATTATCTGTGGTATTTGTCAGTAAATAGGTAACAGACAACAATCAGAATGATTAGATGCTGTTCTTAAAGGGTATTTTATAAAATTCTCAGAATTATCCACCGTGCCTGCGAATGATGAGTTGTTTACCTTTTTTCTAAAATTTTCACGGTGCAGATGCAATGCTACTCGTAAGTTATACTCGATCAAGATAAACATTTGAATGGATCAGCAGCGCGCAACAAGTATGCTCTCAGAAGCCTTTTTCTTTCGGAGAATGTGGTCGCTTGGGATTGTCCGTGTTCGACTTCCACATCCTAGAAACCAGATCATCCGCATTCGGCTAGTTTTGTCTTAAACCCGTCAGTCCCCCATCCGCCACGGATGTCATTGGCTTCAGGGGAAGTAAAGTTCAAATGTAGACATTGGCCTACTCTGCCGCATTCGAACTTTCGTTTGCCGAGCGCCGCTTGTGCCCATACCTGCTTTCCATTAATCATAGCATGTCGGGATAAAGCGGTGTCCCGGACAGGCTTCGGCCCAACGACCGCGCAACTCCCCTTGGAGTGAGCGCTATGGCTCGTTCATTGACAGCACATCACATCCTTACCCGCCGCACCTTAGGCCTCGGCCTCCTGCTGGTCCCCACAATGGCCAGCGCGCAGGATGCACCCTGTGCCCCGATCAGCGTGCTGTTCGTCTGCCAGGCAGGAACTGTAAAGAGCTCCATCGCGAGTGAGACCCTTAAGCGTCGCGCTACTGAAGCCGGCGTTCAGGTCCGCGTGAGTTCGCGTGGCATACATCCCGAGGACCATGTTTCTGCCGCCCTCGCGGCAAACCTTAAGGCTGACGGATTATATCTAGGTAGGCAACCAGCGCTGCGCCTTTCCAAGGCCGACGTTGCGACGGCCGACATCGTCATCGCTTTTGATAAAGCCGTCCAAGCCCCCGAGTTAAGAGGTGCACGATCCTGGGACATACCCTCATGGAACGCCGACTATGAGGGCGCTAAGGCTGCACTTTCAGCACAGCTTGACCGTCTGATAGCGGAGTTGCGTGTCTGTCCCAGTGCGGCAGTAAACAAAGAGCGATGAAACGAGCGAGTCTCTCTAGCTCGTCCAACCCCAAGTGGCCATGGCTCCCGCGCGGCGTAAACCTATGAGGGCACGCGCGCCAACCAGCAGTGACTATGTCAGGTCCTCAAATTCCATCATCGGCGCGCCTAGCCCGCCACAAAGGCCAAACCAGGGAAATGCCGCCAGCCAAGATCCAAACGTCGCCAAATAGATGGCTGAGGTGCGTCTGATCATGCAAGGCATGAAACAACATGACAGCACCGTGAGTGAAACTCGAGATCGCGACGAACCAAAGGAAACTGCTGTGTCCAATAGGGTTTTTAATGGCGCGTACAGCGCAAATGCCGAGCGCAAAATACACACTTACGATCATTTGATCATAGATTGCATTATAGGGTGGCCAGCGCCAGCCACCTAGAAAATCAAAAAATACCGCCAGAGGGATGCCCAAGAGGCCAAGGAAGGCCCAAAGAATTACCACTGGGCGCAGCGCGCGATTTGCTTGTTCGACTGTCATGACGTGATTGATCTTAAACTATCTTTTTCTTCGACGCTGGTTCAAGGTAACACAAATCACATTCCCGACCAGTAATTGCCGGGCAGTCAATGACAGGGTCAGAGCGTTGGCTCGACTGCAGGCTCCCTTCTACCCTCGTCATTCTGGATTCAATATCACCGACAGGAAACGGATTGTTTCCGGCTTGGATAGGCGACACTGGGTTCATTACTGCCGAATGTTTACTGTCCCTAAGGCAGTCTGCGCACTTCTAGCCGGCCCTCACGGTGAGGTGATGGAGCGTGCAATCCGCTTTGCAAAGGTGCTGACATCACCGCCATTGCTCAATCCAACAACGAGCACAACCACTGAGTTCTTTGCTTGATAGAATAGTAGGTTTGTGTCGGGTCCGCTGACTTGTGTCCACGTCAGATTGCCAATCATCTCTTGCTTTGGTGCGACAGTTTCTAAGCCGACTTGACTGGCAACGGCAGCAATGGCGTCCTTGATACGCCCAGGTGCCCGCGCAAAAACGACTACGCCTCCAGCAGTCCTCCAAGTAGCATGGTCCAGAGTTATCCAACCCTCAGGGACATCAGCCGAGAACCCCAACGAGGTAATAAAGGCCGACTGGAAATTTGCATCAAGCGGCAAGGGCAACTTTTCAATTGGCTTTTCTTTCCCAACACATTTTGTTTTCACCGATGCTGCCGGCTCCAGAAAGAACGCAGCCAAAATCGATTCACCGCATGGGTTGCCGCCCTGATGAACCGCAAAGTGGCCGGTCGAAGGGAAGGTTACAATCGTTGAATTGGTGAGATGAGAAGCTGCGAATTGCGCATTTTCTAATGGGGTGTTGCTATCTATCGCCCCAGTTAGCACGAGGGTTGGCACATCGCTAAGTACCGGCTGGTTTGTCATTGTCGGATCAACCGGCCATCCCGCGCACGGCTTAACATACTGCTCTATCGTCTGGGCTCGACGCGCTTGGCTAAGCAAATTTTCAGTGGACGCAGCGTTGCGACCCATTGCGGCGGTGGCATTAAACGGCCCAATGTCCGTGCAATTAACCAGCCTATTCATCGCTTCCGAGAACTGCCCGCCGGGGAAGGGCAAGGACAAAATCACGCCCCGAAACGCCTCAGCTGCTGCAGCATCTCGGTCGCGAACCGAAGCAACATAGGCAGGGACAAATGAGATACCTCGAGACCACTCCATCAGCGATGAAACGTCCGAAAGGAACATGTTTGTATCGATGATCCCCAACTGGGTAACCAGTGGGGTGGTGGCAAGTGTCTTTGCGGTGGCTTCGGTGGTGGCTACCAAGTCAGGAATAACGCCATTACAGGCAGCATTGCTGGCACACTCAGAACCAACACGCGTTAGAGCCGCGAGAATATCTTGAGCATCGTCGAGCTGACTGTCTGCGGTATCGACCGATTCAATAACTAAGGAGCGGACTAAGTTCGCGTGACGGCGGGCCGTCTCTAAAGCGAGCCTACTTCCATAGCTTGCGCCCCATACATCGATCGACGAGAGGCCAAGGGCACCCGCGATAGCAGCAAGATCGTCGGCGGCATTTGGGGTGGTGAAGGCAAGCGGATCGATTTTGGCGGCAGCCCAAGCCGCGCTGCATTTGGCCGGAACAGCTATATCACTGCATTCGAGGAAAGGTTTGCTACGACCGGTGCCGCGCTGATCCACAAAAATGATGGGCTTGCCGACGGCCTCACTCAGGGGCAAGTAAGTTGTTGCAAGGATTGGTGCGTATGACTCGGCCGAGGCACCGGGCCCACCGGGAAGATGAAAGACAGCCTGCTTGGCACCTTTGGAGTTGCTTCCGACTATGGTAACAAACAGCGTCACAACGCCCTTGCCTCCACTGACCATCGGTACCTGCACGGTACCGCAGCGCATGGTGGAGCCCTCAACCAAACCCGGAGCCGAAAAACATCGAGTAGGTTTAAAACTCGCACTGACAGGAGCCGCCCCGCTTGGGCCAAAGAAACTACATGCTGCAATGCCGATCGCTAGCGAGAGGGAGACAAAAGTACCGCGAACCATGGATAAAAACCTCGCCAATTATTTGTATACAACATATACTAAATGACTAACTCTGTAAAGCACGACCATGACCGAAAACCGAGGCAGACCTTCTGTACTAAGTGAGGAGCACATTCTTGCTGCTGCAATCCTATGTGCTGACAGCAACGGAATTGGCGGTTGCACCATGCGCGCAGTTGCTGATCGGCTAGGTGTGACGCCGATGGCGCTTTACCGTCATTTCAAAGACAAAGACGCGCTACTTGCCCGAATCCCCGATACGCTTTTGCTGGACGTTATGGTGGCCACGACCCGACAACAGTCTGCAATCGTGGCACTTCGTTCGATTGCGTATGTTTTGGCGGAGATACTGAAAGCCCACCCGTGGGTGACCCGCCTTTTCGAGCAACCAGTGCTCGGCCCGAATATGCAAGTTTCAGCTAAATACTGCATTGGACTTCTGGTTGCTGAAGGATGTTCGCCTGATCAAGCCTTCCGATGGATTCGCGCGCTTATTGCACAAGTAGTCGGCGAAATGCTGACTTCGCATGGAACTTTTGACGGGACGGGGGTCGACTTACTACTGACCGCAATCGAGACAGAGTTGGGTGATTGAAGTCTCGGTGCTGATCTTAGCTTTCAGCAAAAGATCGGGAATGATTTCCCACAGCAAAAAGCCTTCATTTAGAATTCAAGATCGACCTCGTGGAGCCTAATGGCTTTCCTTTTGCTTCGCTGCTTTGCCGACAAGCTGGCTAACGCCAAAATGTGCTTCAGTTCTCGAAGAGAGCTTAAGATCTTTGGCGCCTTCTCCGTAAGCCCAACAACGCGCACGCGAGCTTCGTCAAGATTCCAAACCGGCCAGCCTTCTTTCGGCCAAGTTCGGCCGAAATCTGTTAGTTCCTAATGCGGCAGTTTAGGTCGCTGAAGGCGGGTTTCCAGATTCTCAAAAGCGGACGTTCTCCTGAAGGGGCATCGGGTTATCGTGTTTAGGGTGCAGTCCTGCAGGACTGCACCACCACCGATTGACTGGGTTGAGCGCCCAAAGAAATGAACTCAGTTCTGTTGACCTGGTAGGTTCGCCAAGACTTCCCCAACCATTCGCAAGCCTGGGTCGATCCACTGCGACTTATTCGTCTGGGTTTTTACGTTGCGCCATCCCATCCGGGTCCAATCGCAAAAGATCCAAGCGAATTAACAGGACAGGAGATTTTTGGCGCAACCCGAGGGCCAATCCTGCAGACGCTGACTTTTATCCGCGACAGTACAGAGACTTTGGTTCCGATCTCGCTTCGACTTAGGTCAAATGATGTAGCTCCAGTTATTCAGGCGGCTGAAGCCTGCAAAGGCTATGCTCTCTTGCCTGATTTTGCTGCCCCACAAGGCTGGAGGCGTGTATGTTCAGAATGGCAATTGCCAGCTTCCCAAATCGTAGCCCTAACAACCCGCCACGGCCGGAAACAACCAAGGGTGATGGTGTTCATTGAAGCATTGAAAGAAGGCTTAACCTAGGCTCAGGACCTATTAAAGGGTTCGCCAATGGACAAATATTTGATTCACTCTCGGGGCTGGGTGGGCTTCGAGATGGGCGATTTATTTGGCCGGCCGGCCGCCCCTGATCACCGACATCTGTCCAGTCTGGCACTCAAGTTTAAAGCCTATGTGCTGGTAGGCTCCAGCGCAGCAAGGCGTAAGCGATAGGCTCGACCAATCGCTGGCAGCAGAATCAGAGGAATAACGCCAAAGATGACCGGCAATATCGCAATCGCCCAACGTAAGTTGGCTTCGCCGAACAGGTTGGTCGATAGCCAGCCCACCGTTGTAGGTCCAAGGAACAAGCCCGTGATATTGATCGCAACATAATAAAGCGCCACCACTTGGCCGCGCACCGATGATGGCGTGATTGCCAGCAGCGCCAGCATCGCCCCAGCAGTTAGCATCGACAGGGGAATGGTACTTAGAATGTTCAGCGCCAAGGTGGCCACAGGCATGTTTACGAGAAACGGCAGAGTGCACAGCACAACCATCAAAATAAAGGCCCACATGCTAACCTGATAGGGGGCATCAGACATGCCTTTGGCCTGCATCCGCATAATCAGCCAACTGGTCAAAACAAGTGACCCGGGTCCAACGATCATCGTGCCGATACCATTGTAAAGCGCATAAATTTCTGTCGGCCAACCATAGGCACGGTTAAACGCAGCAGGACCAAAACTACCTTGGCCATATGTCACTGTCGTCATGACGCAAACCAACAAAATCACACCCAAATAGGCTTGCCAATTCCCGCCGATCAGGCGTGCAGCGTCGCGCACACCATTACCTTCCTCGCCTTTGACGGCTGGCTGACGCGGTGGTTCGGGCAGAAGCAGGAATATCAGTGCGATCAACAATCCTGGTAGACCGACTGCAACGAAGGAAAATTGCCACGGCTTTAGGTCGCCGAGTAGTGGCACGGCAATAGTGGCAGAGCCTTTGGCCCAGCTGATAATGCCCCAGGTCGCGATGGCACTTAAACCAACCGCTAGCGAGAGCGCAGCAGAATAGAAAGCAACGGGTCGGGCGCGCTTTTCTTCAGGAAAGCTGTCACCGATGAGCGACATGGCTGATGGGCTCAATACCGCTTCACCAATCCCGACGGCCATTCGGGCAGCGAACAATTGCCAGAAGCCGGTCACGAAGCCGGTCACAGCGGTTGCCAACGACCAAAAGGCAATACCGGCTGAGACCAAACGGGTTCGTTTGACGCGATCTGCCAGCCAGCCAAAAGGAAGGCCCATAGTCGCGTAGAAAATCGCGAAAGCTGGGCCAATGACATAGCCTAACTGATCATCTCGCAAACCCAGATCTTGCTTGATCGGACCAATCAACAAGCCAAGAATATTTCGATCTAGATAAGAGAAAATGTAAGCAATGGTCAGCATGACGGTGAGCGTCCAGCCTGCCCGCGCTGTTGGATAACGATCCCCCATCATGCTTCTCCTAGAATTTTGTAGAGCACCACCAGATTATCGTCAAAGTCGACAATCCCGATTTCGCGGCCGATGCGCCCATCGTTGGTGTGCAAAACTTCCTCATCATAGACGGTCAGACCTAAAGCGAGCGCGCCAGCAATTGCTGCATCAAGCTCGTCAATCTCTAGGACAATTGCAGACCGGCGAGGGTAGGGGACTGCAGACAAGGATAGGTTGGCGACCTCTGTTAGCGCCATAACGCGCACTTGCGTTTGTGTTGAAAGCACACAAAAGCGCATCACGGCTTCGGGCGGAATAGCGAACACCGAATAGGAATAGCTCGTTGGATTGGGGGGCAGGATGTAGGTCACCTGAAAGCCCAGAACATCCTGATAGAAGGTCAACGCCCGATCCAAGTCGGCGACAACATAATTCCCGCGCTGGAAACGAAGACCCGTCATCGCCAATCCTTTGGTTCGCCGCGAACCGAACAGCATTGCACACCCACGTTTTGACCATAGTAAAGTTGGGCCAAGGCCTTGGGCATGTTTTCGAACCCCGTGATGATGTCTTGAACCGGCTTCAGCTTGCCTTCGCGGATCCAGCCCGCCAGATCGGACATGACAGCGTCCCAGCGGTGAATGTGATTGTAAACAAAGAAGCCCTGCATGCGGCTATCGGTTCTTCGAAGTCTTGTATAATTGGCCAAAGCGAAGGGATCCGTGCGTGCATACTCGCTGATCGAACCGCACAAAACCACGCGCGCATGCATCCGTAGGCGCTCCATACAGGCTTCCAAAGTTTCTCCGCCGACGTTGTCAAAATACAGATCAATGCCATCCGGCCTAAGCGCATCGAGCCGCTCGACCAGATTTTCATTCTTATAATCGATTGCTGCAGAGCAGCCATGATTGCGCACAAAAGCGCATTTGTCCGCCCCACCAGCAATGCCAACGACATCGCAACCAACCACATTGGCTGCGATCTGGCTGACCATTGAACCAACACCACCGGCAGCACCTGATAAGACCATGAGGTCGCCTTTTCGCGGATCGCCAGTTGGAAACAGGCCCGCATAGGCGGAGAGCCCCGTCATCCCTAGGACGCCTGACCCTAGCGCTGCTGGCAGGCCATTTTTTGGCATTGGGAAGAATTTTTCTTGCGGGGTCATGGCAGAGACTTTGTAAGTCTGCCAACCCATCTGGCCCTGTACGAGGTCACCTTCGCGCCAATTGGGATTGCGCGACTTGATAATCTGGGCGACCCCACGGCCATGGATGACATCGCCGATCCCGAGCGGCACTTCGCCCGACGGGCTGCCGCCCATCATGTACATGCGCATAACCGGCGCAAGGCCAAGGTAGTGTGTCTTAAGCAAGACCTGCCCTGGTTCTGGCTCGGGAATCGCGCCCTGCGCCCAGTTGAAGTCATCTGGTGTGACATTGCCCCTCGGATGCCGCGCCACGCGCCAGCTGAAATTAGCGTCGTCATGGATGGACTTGCCAGCCGCTAAAGCATCAAAGGCGTCGATTTCTCTCATTTAATGTGCTCATTCACTTCAAAGAAGTAACCGTCTAGGTCAAAGAAACTGGCTGCGATTAGTTGCTTTTCGTTTCCATCCGCACCGGTGACCGTTGAATCACAAGGCTCGCAATAAATGAACGATCCTAAGGCGCGCGCGCTCTCGACAGATGTCCTGCAATCCTTGGCCGCGACAACAAAAATTGGCGCGCCGAAGCCAATTTTTGTCGGCAATTCGGCGGGCGCATCCTGCTTAGGGTCCAGCCATTCCAGAAGGCCAATCATCCCAATCATATCATGGTCGCATTTAAGGATCACCAATCGCGTCTGATCACCTTTTTTGCCGGCAGCCAGCTGAGTGCCTGACAAAGTGAAAGGCACATCCATCCATCGGCTCATCCCAAAAACAGTTTCATACCACTGAGCGGCCCGTTCTGCGTCGCGCACCATCAGGGTCGTACGTTTGATGATATCGACCATTCCCACTTCCCGCTTTGTCCGTCGTCAGACGATATTTTGCTACGCGCCGAGCCGATCAGCGATATGCTTTTCAAAGTACAGCAGGTAAAGTTATGGGCGAATTCCGCCACGTTGCAAGCGCTGTTACTCGCAGCCGGCCGAAACATTATTCGTTTCCGCATCCCCCGGTGCCGACCTTTTCTAGTGCTGATACTCCATGCACAAAATCCAAACGCCCAGACAGAAAGAGATCAGCTGAAACTTCGCCGGGGTTCTGAGACCAATTTTTCAGGAAAGCCGCGGGTCTGCTTTGCGCCAGAGGTGGTCACTTGGTGGTGGTTTAGCAATCCCCGAAAGCGGACATTTGTGGTGCCGAAAATTGGACCCGCGTGCTGCTCTGCCACCTGAAACTTGAACCATTCTTAATTGGCATTTTTGACATAATCCTCGTTGGATGGCTGAGGAGATTTAGCATAAACGCATCGACGTTTACGGACGCTCCCAAGCCAAGTCTTGCCATCGCCCAGGCCGGAATTGCCTTGGCCTAGGTCCCAGTTTCCGGATTTCCAGCAAGCGCAATTCAAGCCGGCCCTTATAGCGCTAACCCGACAGCTGCTGGGATCACGCCGTTATCGCGGCAACTTATCCCGTCAAAAGCGTTGGAATCCTAAAGCCATCCTCAAGCAAGTCTCGCGTTACACTTCCAAACAACGACTGGTGGATTGGTCCATGACGAATTGCCCCGGTTGCTAATACATCTGCCTCAAACGCTTTGGTAGCAGCGACCAAAGCGGCGTGAGCATTTAGACCCTGCGCAGAGATGGCCTCAAATCGTGCGGATATGCCATGGGCAGCAACAAAGTGGGTCGCTTCGATCCCAGACTCATCAACGCGCGAAATGTCGGGTTCTTCGACTTGGGCAACAATGATTTCACAATCGGCCTCAGCTAGGGCAATCGCAGCTTTGAGCGCTCTTGATGCCGCGGCACCTGGCTTCCAACCTACCAAAATCCTCGAGAGCGTTTGAGCTTTTGTGTGACTTTCCGGAACGAAGAGAACGGGTCCGCCATTAAAGATGGCAGTGCTTGCAATCATACGGAAGCCCGCAGATTGCTGAGCTGGAACGCCAAGGATACCAAGATCGCTCAGTTGCAAGAGCGTCGCGAAAGTCTCTCCAATACCTTCTGCGAAGTTTGTCCGATCGTGGACAGCGATCGGCGCACCTGCCTCTTGCGCCCATCTTTCAAGTTCCGCTTTGGCAGCAGTCAGAGAGCCATCGCCAGAGCCGACTTGGGATGAAAGGACATTGGTTGGGTAAGCTAGGGCATGAACACTTGCCCCTACCCTTGCAGCGAGGCTGCACGCCAGCCTGACCGCGACCTCATCGCTCGGCAGCAGCGGACGTTCTGCGCGTACGGCAATACGGCGAATTGAAGATAATCGCATCGTCAACATCTCCCTAACTTGATGGTTCAAAGTACACCTCATAACTGATTTATGACAGGCACTTGGTCTATCTGAGCCAACAAGAAAATGTGAACTCGTCGTAATGGTATGGATTACCACAAATTGCTGATCCAGTTTGGTTTAGGGTGTTAAACCACTTGCCGAGAAGCAGGCCTAGACAATGCCATCCCCAGCCAGACACATTGAACTGGCGGCCAAGTCACTCGCCACAACAATCGGCCAATGCCTGACGACGGAAACCGAGCGACTGCCACGTTCAAAACCTACCCGAGAAACGATCCTGGAGTTCTTACGGATGATAAGCCGTCGAAATCACTTTCTGGCGCTAGGTG
>NZ_JBMLTR010000095.1:0-7155 GCF_049239865.1 Aquidulcibacter sp. | reverse complement strand
CTTGTTTATCTGGGCTAGTGCCGCTGGCGTTTGGTTTGCGCGAGCCGCCTCGAGAGGCGCAAGAAACAAGGGAAAGGGCGTATGGCGCAAATGGGCGCAGGGTTCAAGCCCTGCGCCGCTTTTGTTTGCACGACTTATGTGTTTTTGCCGCGCCAATGGGGGCTCTAATTACCAGAGCCAAGCCTCAATCCGGCGCGAGCCTGCCTCTTCATAGGACCGCCCACGCGGGTCGGTGCACAGCACATAGCTGACGAGGGCCTTGCGACCGCGAATCCAGTCATGGCTTTGCTGGCGATAACAACGCACGACTGGTGCCCGATAGCTAAAGCGATCTTCATACCGGTCACGGTAACGATCCCGGCGATCATGGCGGTCACGCCAGTGGTCACGATCGCGATCCCAGCCACGTCCACGGCCGTAATCATCGCCGCCGCGTACTTGGAATGACCAGTTCCAGCCACCCCAACCCGACCAAGCCGAGGGGTGCGTGTACCATTGCGTGTCGCGCCGCCAGCCACGGCTGGGGTGATACTCGTCAAAGCCCCAGCGATTGGCATACAGGGCCGGATTGCCCCAACGGGGGTTCCAGCTTTGCCATTGGCCATAGGGGCCCCAGTAATCGGCTCCACGGCGATCTACATAGACCGGGTTGGGTGAGCCAACATGGACCGAAATGCCTTGCGCCTGTGCGGGGGCTGTGACGGCCAGACCGGCTAGCACAAGGGCGCTGGTGAGAAGCAGACGCATTGAAAACTCTCCTTGATTCAGATGTCCCTGAGGCAGAGTGTGTCAGCCTGTGCCTGAAACGAGCATGAATAAAGCCTTCAGAAACATCACACCTTGGTGATGGCAGCCTGTAAATGCCGTTTTAACCTTGAAACGCTATCAAGGGGCTATGGATGTAAGCATACCTCTTCATCAGCAAGGCCCTGTGCTGGATAAAGCGCATCTGGAGCGCATGACCGGTGGCGACCAAGAGCTCGCGCTGGAAGTGCTGGGCTTGTTTCGCGAGCAAGTTGAGCTGTGGAGTAAATTGTTACAGCCCAGCACCGAAACCCTAGACTGGGGCAATGCCGCCCATTCCGTCAAAGGCTCTGCTCGGGGGATTGGGGCGTGGCAATTGGGCGAGTTGTGCGGCCAAGCCGAAGAGGCGAGCAAAGCTCATCCCTTAAGCCGAGATGAGAAGCGGGCGTTCTACGAGGCCATCACCACTGAGATGCAGTCCGTTATCGGCGAGATCGCGGTGATCGAGCATCACTATGCTCTGGCGTCTTTGCGCTAAACTTCGGTTTTGTCTGCAGTCTCGGCTTTAGCGGCTAAGGCGTCAAAGGCGGTAAATTCATAAGCGATGCAGCGGTCCATCATGGTGCGCCACACCGGGTCTGCTATCGACATGGACAGGCCGTGCTGTTCGGCACTGACAGCCACTTTTGCAATCACATCGGCAATGCGGGCTTCGTCGCGCACAAGGCCGCGATGGCCCTTAATGCGGGCAGCAGCATCCATAAAGCCCTGGCGCTCTGCAATTAGTGCCACCAAAATACGGTCCAAGCGGTCAATTTCATGGCGCACGTCTGCCATGGTCTGGCAGGTGGCAGCCGTGTTGCGGCTTTCTAGGTCACGATCAGTCATGGGCGCGCAGATAGACTAGACTGCGTGTAGACGCAAAGCCTCAATCACTAAATCACCCAGTCATCGCCAGTTGCTTCCGATTTGATCCAATCCAAGAAGGCTTTGAGGGCAGGGGTCATGGTCCGGCCCTTGGGGCGTACCAGCCAATAGGCAAAGCCAACCTTGTCGCCCTCTCCAGAAAAAGGTGCCACAAGGCGACCAGATTGCAGGTCTGCGGCGGCGATTGCGCGCTTGGCCAGTGCGACGCCGCGGCCAGAAGCAGCGGCATCAATCACCATGGCGGATTGATTGAAGCGCAAGCCCTGATTGCCATCGGCACGGGGCACACCGCGCGCGGTCAACCACATCGACCAATCGGGGCAGGAAGGGTCATTGTCGGGGCTGACGTCATGAAGCAGCGTATGGCCAACCAAGTCTTGCGGGGTGCGTAGGGGTTTGGACCCTTCCAAAAGGGCTGGGCTGCACACGGGCAGCACTTCTTCGCCCATCAGCATTTCTGATGTCACGCCTTCATAAAAGCCGGGTCCATAGCGCACCGCCAGATCAACATCAGCATAAGCAAAATCAACGAGGTTCATATCGGCGGCCACCCAGACCTGAACATCAGGGTTGGCGGCTTGGAAGCGGTCAATGCGCGGCACTAGCCATTTGGAGGCAAAAGATGGTGCCGCCGATACCGACACCCGTTCTCGCCGCAGGGGCAGGCGCATTTGGCGCACGGCATCGTCAATCCGCTCAAAAGCTTCCCGCAACAAAGGCATAGAGGCGCGCGCGGAGTCGGTAAGTTCCACCGCCCGGCCTAAGCGCCGGAACAGCGGCTGGCCGACGAAGTCTTCCAGAATCTTGACTTGCTGGCTGATGGCGCCGGGCGTGACGTCGAGGTCTTCGGCCGCTTTGGTGAAGGACAGACGCCGCGCGGCGGCTTCAAAAGCGCGGAGCGCATTGAGGGGGGGGTAGGCAGTGCTCATAGAGAAAGTCTAATGCCAGAAACCGCACAATTCAACGATCAGAAAATCTATTCTTACACGTGAGCGCTTTCGGGCGCTGCCAAATCAGGCGCGGCCAAGGGGTCGACACCACCCCCCTAAGCCGTTTATGCGGGTGCCATGACTGCCTTGATTGAGCCCTTCCGCGCCATTTCCATCAGCCGCCTTGCCCATGCCATGAAGGCACGTGGCGAGAAGGTGATCCATATGGAATTCGGCCAGCCTTCAACGGGGGCACCATCCAAAGCGATCGCTGCTGCCCATCACGTGCTGGACACTGATGGTATGGGCTATTGGGAAAGTAGCCCACTCAAAGAAGCCCTGGCGGGTCGGTATCAGGACCTCTATGGCGTCAGTGTCGATCCAGAACGGATTGTCCTGACCTGTGGGGCATCCCCGGCGCTGGTGATGGCCTTAAGCTCTGCCTTTGCGCCGGGTGACCAGATTGCCTTTGCAAGCCCCGGCTATGTCGCCTATCGCAATACGGTCAAGGCGCTGCATCTGGCACCTTTAGAGATAGTCTGTGGCGAGGCGACGCGGTTTCAAATTTCCGCGGCCCAAATTGATGCTTTAGAGCCTGCGCCCAAAGGCTTGATCCTCGCCAGTCCGGCCAATCCCACAGGAACAATTATTCCAGCTGAAGAACTTAAGGCGATTGCGGAGGTTTGTGCCCGTCGCAATATCCGAATCATATCTGACGAAATCTATCATGGGCTGAGCTATGTCGGCCCCACCCATTCCATGCTGGAATTTGCGACAGACGCTTTGGTCGTCAATTCTTTTTCAAAATATTTTTCGATGGCAGGCTGGCGGTTGGGCTGGTTGGTGGCGTCAGACGATTTGGTGGATGCCGCCCGCGCCCGTATGGGCAATTTGTTTCTGACAGCGCCATCCTTGGCCCAGCATGCAGGCCTTGCCGCGATGGATTGCATTGACGAGCTAGAGGCCAATGTCGCCACCTATCGCGCCAATCGCGAGATTGTTTTGCAGGCTTTGCCAGCCATGGGCGTAACGCGCATCGCCCCGCCAGATGGGGCCTTTTACATCTATGCTGATGTCAGCCACCTCACCGAGGACAGCATGGCGTTCGCCCATCAGATGTTGACGGATACCGGCGTCGCCATTGCACCGGGCGTCGACTTTGACCCCGTGGCAGGCCACACGCACCTCCGGTTCAGCTTTGCGGTTTCGACGCCACAAATCGAAGATGCGATGGCCCGCCTAACGCCTTGGTTTAATAGTAGAAGCGCTCTTCGCTGATTTTGCCGTTTGCCACGGTGTAGACCGCAATTTCATCCATCGCGACGCGCTCGCCACTTTCTTTGTTCGTAATATCCATGACAAAGCGCAGCGCGAATTGGTCGCCGTTCACATACGGACCATGGGTCTCAACACTGTGGACTTCATGGGCACCATACCACCACTCACCCTTAGCAATGAGCGCTGGTATGCCTTCAGCGACGCTGCTGGGACCTTCCATATTCTCAATGCTGCGCACGTTTTCGGCCCAAAATTTCAGACCCGCTTCATCCATTTGGCCTGCTTTGCAGAGCGCGGTAAAAGCTTCGGCAACTTCCTGTGTCGTCATCACATATACTCCAATGATAAGAACATAACAAGAACATATCTTTTCGTACTTGGCAAGCGGATACTTGGTTCGACGAGCTATTTATCACCAGATTGCGACGGTTTTAGCCCTTGGAGTCACCCAAGGGCGCGGTATCTGGAAGCTTCATGGACGCAGGCTTTCGGCTAAACAGCCCTCGTAGCCACAGGCGGCTAGGTTGCTCAAACCAGATATGAATGAGGCCAGCCGCGATCAAGGTCAGCGTCAAAAGGATCGCGACCTCTGGCCAGCCCATACGATAAGTCTTCTCAAGCTCAAACCATTTCTGAATGACATTCCGCCACACCATCAGGATCGGCATATGCACCAGATACAGCGCGAAGGAGGCCTCGCCGCCAAATTGTATCCATTTATGGGAGAGGAAGCTGCGCTGCCCAGATTTCGCCAAGAGGCCAAGCGACAGCACAAATGGCCCAGCAATGCCAACCACCAAGCGATCATCCGTGTGAAAATGCATCGCGGTGAGCAGTATGACTGTCATGCCGAAGGCAAAGATGCTGGCCTGCAACCGGTTTAGATTGATCTTTTGCCCTGAAAAATAGAGCCCAATGCCGTAAATGAACTCAGGCACAACCAGCAGGATCCCAAGGTTTTCTTGGGCTTCAGTCAGGATAGATCCAAACAAAGTCTGATAAACGAAATCGAGCGCCGCAAAGGCGGCGATGGCAAGCCCAATGATTAAAAGGGGTTTCTCGCGCCAGCGCATCGCAATCCAAGCAAAGGCGGGGAAGGCTAAGTAGACAAACCATTCAGCCGACAATGACCAGGATGGACCATTCCAATTGGCCATATGTTGGGTCGGGAACCATGCATGGACGAGAAAAAGGCTGGTGAGAAAGTCAAATGTCGAGAAATTGGCATGATCAATACGCACTCCAACCAAGCCTGCCCCCAACGTGAGGGCCAAAACACCGATCAGAATAATGAAATGGGCCGGATAGATCCGTGCAAATCGCGCACTGATGAAGCGCCAATAAGAGGGGGTCGTGTCGCCAGTCAGATAGACGTGCGTCAAGATAAAGCCCGACAGGATAAAGAAAATGTCGACCCCTAGTCGGGCTCGATTGAGAAGGGGGGCGGCGTCTGCAGGTAAGACCCAGAAAAGCTGGTAGTGGAAGAAGACCACGCCCAAGGCGAGAAAGAACCTGACGCCCGTCAAGGCTTCAATTGTATCTGGAAAGATGTGTTGGCGCGTTGGTGCGATCACAAGATGTCTCCTAAGGGTGGCAGGCATCGCACCAACAAGACGCCCATAAAGTTTTGGACTTGGATCAGATTCGCACACATCCAACGTCGACGCCGCGTGCTTGCAAAAAGCGCGCCGAACCATGGTAACCATTGTTATTTGGGCCTAAAGGTCTGAACCCTCCGTGAACGCGTGCCGCTGAATCGCAGCCAGAATGGCCGCGACGGCCAGATTTGAGAGCACGTTGATCGCGGTCGCCGTGCGATCTGTTATCGGGTTAATTGCAAACAAAATGGCCAGACCTTCAAGCGGCAGGCCCAATGCAAGGAGGAGGGGGGCCACCGCAATCATGCCACCACCCGGGATGCCCGGAACCGTTGCATTCAGCAGGGCCGCATAGGTTGCCGCGAACGCAAGCTCCTTTGGGCCAAATGAAATGCCGTATAGTATCGATAGAAAATAGGTTGAGAACACCCAAGCATAGGCAGTCGACGGCTTAAAAGTAGAGACCGCAAACGGCAACACAAAACCATAAACACGCTCCGGCAACCGCCAAGTGTCCCTTGAAGTCTCAATCATGGCGGGCAAAGCTGACAGTGAGGAGCTCGTTCCCAATGCGACAGAGGTTGGGTTTATCACGCCGATGAAGACTTTGGAGAAAGCTAAATTTCCCCAGATCACCATAATTGCGATAAGGGCCAGACTGACGATGAATGCCGCACCAACTTGCACGCTAATCAAATAGCCCAAAGCGGAAAAAGCTGCCCCTCCAAGTTTGGTGCCAACGACAAGGGTTAAGGCGAAAATTCCAAGGGGTGCGACCAGTAGGACGCCCTGAACCAAGACCAGCATTACCGAGCTCATGGTTCGGCAGGCATTTACAATCTGGTGCCGCGCGTCCGCAGGTGCGGCCAAACTCGCAAATCCAAAAGCAATTGCAAAAATCATCAATGACAACATCGTGCCATCGGCAGCGGCCTTGATCGGGTTGATTGGGATCAAATTCTTGAACCACGTCGTGATGCTGGCATCTCCGGTCGGAACTTCCGCGGCATGAACGGAAGCACGCAGCTTGTCCGTGACGGATTGATCCAGCGTCAAACCGGAAAACATCCCTTTCGCGCTCAAGGCCGCCACGCCCGCATAGCAGCCACTCAGTAGGATAAAGGCGACCAATGTCTGAATGCCAATCGTTCCCGCCGAACGGCTGCTTTCTGATCCAGCAATGGCGGCAATTAACAGCGGCACGATCAAGGGGATGACCGTCATCCGAATGGCATTGATCCACATCGTGCCGACAACATCGAAAAAGCCGACAATTGAACTTATCCAATTGGCTTCGTCCAAATCGGCCAAAAATCCGCCCACTGCAAAGCCAAGGACCAAGCTTGAAATGCAAGCTATTGGCAGCACATCTTGGATGCGCGCCATTAGGTTACTGTTCTTCCGTGCGTCTAAAAATGCGGCTTCTGCCATAGGCCCAATCCAGAAATTTGTTCAATTCTGAATTTTTACTACTTAGTAGCTTTGGGTTCGCCTAGCCTTAGACAAGAAACATTTTTGATCTACTGCCCGCTAATGGCGTCTGAAATCGCGGCTTTGGCGGCGCAAGAGACGAGGCCATTTCGGGTTTTCGGGTCGAGTGAGGTGGCCGTCTGAACCGCGGACTGGATGGAGCCATCGATCGAGGTTTTCACAATCGCCGTCACCGCATCAATATGCTC
>NZ_JBMLTR010000094.1:0-15670 GCF_049239865.1 Aquidulcibacter sp. | reverse complement strand
CCGCCAAATAGCGGTGCTTGGAGAAAAGTTGGCCAGCGCGCTTGCGCAAATAGGCAGCAGCCTCGGTGCGTGCTTTGCCAAACAGGATCAGGATTTCCGCTGCCACAGCACCATTCTTGGTCAAGCCGAAACTTAAGGCATCCACCCCTGCCCGCCAGGATAAGTCACTGGCTGAAGCCCCTGTTCCTGCCACAGCATTGGCAAAACGTGCGCCATCCACATGGAGAACCCAGCCTTGCTTGGCGCACACGGCACTGATGGCCCGCAAATGATCGGGGCTATAGGCCTGCCCACTTTCACTCAAATTGGTCAAAGTCACCGCACGGGGCTGAAGGCCATGAACGAAATCTGGGCTATGGCGCGCGGCCGCAGCCTCAATCTCTTCTGGCTGAACCAGAAGCCCGGTTGAGCCCAAAGCTACGAGGCGAGAGCCGCTGGTGAAAAATTCAGGACCATTGCCTTCATCCTCCAGCACATGAGCATGGGGATGGGCCATGATCGCTGCCCAAGGCGGGCAAAGGGCCGACAAGGCCAAGCCATTGGCTGCCCCACCGGTTCCGACAAAATAGGCATCGAGGTCGCGGGTCTCAAACACCTGATAAAGCAGGTCGAGAGCCCGGCCGGTCCACGGATCATCGCCATAGCTGCCACAGCGCCCCGAATTAGCGGCCAGCATGGCTTCTAAGACGCGTGGATGGGCCGATGCCTGATTGTCAGAGCCAAACATTAAGCGAGTCCCGCATCCGCGGAAGGCCGCGCTTTCACAGCATCGCGCCAGCGCGCAATGTTGGGATGGATTTCCCACGGCTTGAACTTGACCAGCCGTGCAAACTCAATTGCGGCAAAAGCTGTGATATCAGCAATTGTGAAGCGGTTGCCCGCCACATACTCGCGCTCGGCCAGATCGGCATCCAACCAGACCATCGCCGCTTTTGCCTTCTCCGAAGAGGCATCGGCGAAGTCCTGAATTTGCGGCTTTTCCAATACCGCCAACCCCGGATGGCCATGGCGAACCCAATTGGCTAGCGGCAGAAGGACGCCCCATTCAACTCGGCGGTCAAACATTTCGATAAAGGCCTTTTCCTCTGGCGTCTCGCCCATGAGATTGGGCTCTGGGTGAAGATGTTCGAGGTAAGAGCAAATGGCACGGCTTTCGGTCAGAAAGCGGCCGTCATCTAATTCCAGCACCGGCACCAGACCCATCGGGTTACGGCCCAAATGGTCGGGCACTTTCGTCTCGGTGGCGAGATCGAGTTGTACCCGCTCAATCGTATCCCAAAGATCCTTCTCGGCCAGAAACATATGAACCCGACGCGGATTGGGGGCGAGCTTTGCCGTATAAAGTTTCATCGCGCTACCTCGAATTTTTAGTGGACAAACACGCCCATGGGCAAAGCTGCCACAATGGTCGCCGACAAGCAGGTCGCCAAAAATCCGGGGATCAAGGCCTTCCACGCAAGCTTAAGGATTTCGTTGCGCCGCTCTGGCATCAAAACCGTCATGCCACCGGTCATGATCCCAATGGAACCGACATTGGCGAAGCCGCATAAGGCATAGGTCATGATCATGCGTGAACGTTCGCCCAAGGCTTCTGCGGGAATATTGCCGAGTTCAATGAAGGCGACAAATTCGGTCAAGAAGAGCTTGGATCCAAATAGGCCGCCCGCCTTCTGCATGTCTTCGGCTGGAATACCAATGATCCAAGCGAGCGGTGAAAAGAGATAGCCAAAGATGCGCTGTAGAGTCAGTGGGCCGCCCCATTGGTCGCCAAACACAGTTAGAAGGCCATTGGCAATCCAGACGAAGGACACAAACACCAACAAGAAGGCACCAACATTGACGACCACCATCATGCCGTCCTGCACACCCTTCGTGATGGCATCCATGGTCGATTCATATTTCAGCGCTGAGCTATAATCCATGCCATCCACATATTGGCCGGGCTGCTCTGGGATCATGATGCGGGCCAGCAAAATCCCTGCCGGTGCGGTGATGATGGAGGCGACCAATACATGGCCTGCCGCATTGGGCAAAGTAGGCGACAAGATGGCCGCATAAGCCACCATGGTTGACCCCGCGACCGTGGCCAAGCCCACCACCATCATCATAAAGAGCTCTGAGCGTGAGAGCTTATCGAGATAGCCTTTGATCACAATCGGGCTTTCAACCATGCCCATGAAAATATTGGCTGCAGTTGCCAAGGCAGACGCCCCGCCCAACCCCATGGATTTCTCAAACAAATAGCCAAAGCCACGTGTAACCCATTGCAGGATTTTCCAATGCCACAAAACCGCTGATAATGCGGAAATGACAAGTATGAGCGGCAGAACTTGAAACGCAAAGACGAACGGGGGTGGCGCGCCGGGCTTGGCCAATTGATACGGGGCTTCCCCACCGCCCAAATAGCCAAACACAAATTTGGTGCCTTCGATCGTCGCGGCATTGAGACCGTCGACTGCCGCGTTGACCCCGTTCAAGAAGCCTTGCGAGGCTGGAACCGCAAATAAGAGAACCAACAGAAAGGCTTGTACCGCCATCGCGCCCAAAGCCAGCCGCCAGGGGAAAGTTTTACGGTTCTCGCTCATCGCCCAACACAGTGCGATAATCAGACCCGCACCGAGGATCGCGCGTGCATTGTCCCAGCCCCATTCCATATCGACTACCCCATTTTATTCTTGGCTTAGACTTCCTGCTTAAGGCGGAGAAAGGCAATGGGGAAGCGCAATCGACACACTGCTGCAGCCTTCCGTGTCAACGCCAAGCTTGACGCGATTTGTTGACAAGACTTTCAGCATTTTGAGCTATGGTCAGCAATGTGAGCAGGCCTTTATATCATCCAGCGGCGGACTTTTTCGCCCGCGCGCGTTCATTGGCCGGGAAAGCCCCCGCCGATGGTCAAGCGGGCGTGCATAATCCTGACAATCGACTCAAAATCATTCTGATCGATCTCGCGATCACGCTGTATCTGTTCTGCTGCTTTGGTTCGACCGTCGCCTTTGTGATGAAGGTGCAGCATTTAAAGGAGGCCCCGAGCTGGTCTCTCTTGATCTACGCGCCGACGGTGCTCTTGACTGCCCTTGCTGTGGCGTACAAGCCCCACATGGCGTTGCGCACCGCATTGGTTGGTGGGCCATTCTTCCTTTTCATTCTGTGGACCTTTGCAAGCTTCCAATGGTCGAACCAGCCAGATTTGACGCTCCGGCAGGGCCTATTGATGTGTGTGACCTATGGGGCAGCCTGTATGGTCAGCCAATATTTGAGTTGGCTGCGCCTTGCTCGTGTCCTTGCAGGCCTCTTCACCCTGCAAGCCGTAGTGTCTGCTGGCCTAGCCATCCTCACCCCACAATGGGGTGTCATGACAGAAATCTATCCGGGCGCTTGGTCAGGCATCTGGAGCTTTAAGCAGACTTTGGGTGTTGCTATGGCCGTGGCCTCAGGCGGGGTGATGGGCTATGCCCTAATGCAACCCAAAGCCGTTTTCTGGACAGCCCCTGCCCTCGTGATCATCGCGCTGTGTGCGATCAAAAGTGAAGCAACTACGGCCATTTTGGTGACGGGGCTTGCCATGGCATTGCCAGTGGCCGTGTGGCTTGCCCAAAAACATCCCAGTGCTGCAGTGCTATCTGTTTGGGCCGTGGTCTCGGGTCTCGCGGCTTTATTTTTGGTAATCACCATCCTTGCCCCGCTTGTATTCCAGCTTTTGGGCAAGGCTCCGACCTTGACAGGGCGCACCGATATTTGGCGCGCCTTGGCCGAACCGATTGCAGAGCGACCCTGGTTTGGCTGGGGTTATCAAGCCTTTTGGACCGATACATCCCTGACCAGCCCGGTCGACCGGGTAGAATCCATAATGGAAGGCTTCAGGCCTCCCGATGCGCACTCCACGCCGATGGATATTCGCTTACAATTGGGCCTAGTCGGGCTGATCCTGATTGGTTTAACCTTCGCAAGGACCTGGCTGCAAATCCTACTGCAAGCAGGCAGAGAGCCAGCCATGATGCCAGTGATCGGCATTTTCACGGCGATCACCGCCATGGCATTCACCGAGTCCATCGGCCTGTATCCGATGGATGGCATGACTTTGATTGTGCAATTGGTGATCGTGAAAACGGCCCTGTCGGCTTGGAACTACCGCGACCGGGCGCAAGGCAAACCTGTGTTGGTTTAGCGCGACCGATGGTTTGCGTTCGAAATGGGGTTTGTTTTGAAATCGAACCTTCCCGCCACCGCCCTGGTGGAGCAAGCTCACACCAGGCGGGGCTAGGAATGGCGCGAGCGACGGGGCTCGAACCCGCGACCCCCGGCGTGACAGGCCGGTACTCTAACCGACTGAGCTACGCCCGCGCTGTTTCCTCAAACCGTTGCGTCACCGCTTCGGCAAGGCGGGCGTGATAGACTCCTCCCCTCAATGGGTCAAGCGATCATCGCAACTTCGTTGCAGGAAAACTGTAATGAATAAATGTGCCCGTGCCCGTTAGCTAAGCGAGGCCAAGCATTCTTGGGCAAAATTGACCTTTCGTTGCTTTAATTGACTAGTGAATTCCGCCAGACCCCTGATTGGGTTTGGCGCGCGAGAGCAACGGAATCACGAGTATCGATAAGGCCAAAAAGCCTGCGATCAGAACGAACAGATTATTGAACGTCATGACGGCCGCTTCTCGATTGAGCATTTGCACTTGTTGAGCCAAGGCTGCCGTCTCAGGATTTGCGACGCCATGCGCTGCCAAATTGGCCGCTGATGCTGCCAGTCTGTCAGCTAATAGCGGATCCCCAACATTCATGGCAGAGCCAAGCTCTGTGCGATGGAACACGGTGAAATAGTCATTCATGGTCGACAAGACCGCCAAACCAATCGCGCCCCCCAAATTCCGCGTCAAGTTGAACAGTCCGGAGGCGCTCTGGATCTTGTGCGGTGGCATCGTGCCCAAGGCGATGGTCGAGAGCGTCGCAAAGCACAGAATCAAGCCACTGCCACGCATTGCTTGCGGCCAGAAGAAGTCCCAGAAGCTCGATTGGGCTGTCAAATGCGCCTGTAGGAGGCAGGAGCCGCCAACAAGGCTAGCCCCCACAAAGATGGCCAGCCTTGGATCAACCCGCATGATAAGTTGCCGAGCAAACGGCGCGCTGATCAGCATGAAAACCCCAGTCACAAACATGACTTGGCCAATCTGGAGTGAGTTGTAGCCACGAACTTGGCCCAAGAATAAAGGTTGCAAATAGACAGACCCATAAAGGCCGATGCCGACCGTAAAGGCTAAAAGGGCGCAGACAGCAAAGTTCCGGTCTGTAAAGGCATCGAGCTTCACAATCGGCTCCTCCAAGGTGAAGGCGCGCCAGAAGAACACCCCCCCGCCCGTCAACATCGTGGCCAGGAAAAAACCAATCTCACTGCTGGCCAGCCAGCCCTGCCTTGGACCCTCTTCGAGGACGATCTCCAACGAGCCAAGGAAGACCGCCAAAGCGATCAAGCCAATAATGTCGATGCGGCGTAGCAAGGGCCAGTCAGGGGTCTTGAGTGGGATCAACATGAAACAGCCGACCGCGCAGACAATGCCCGGCACCAAATTGACTAAGAATAGCCAGTGCCAGCCAAGCGCGCTGGTGATAAAACCGCCCAAGGCTGGACCCATCGCGGGGGCCGAAGTCATAATCATGCCCATCATCACATTGACGGTCGCTCGATCCTTCTCGGCGAACAGTAAAAAGCCCGCTGCAAAAGTGGTGGGCATCATAAACCCGCCCATAAAGCCCTGGATGATCCGGAAGAAAACCAAAGTCCCGATATTCTGGGCAAACGCGCAGCCAAACGACGCTAAGGTAAAGCCTAACGCCGCAGCTGTGAACAAATTTCGGATCGATAGCGCCCGACCCATAAAGCCCGATAGCGGGATCGCGATGACTTCAGCGACCAGATAGGAGGTCTGAATCCAAACCAATTCATCGGCACTGGCCGAAACCCCGGCTTGAATTTCCCGTAGCGAGCTTGCCACGATCTGAATATCCAAAATGGCCATGAAATTGCCCAAGGCCATACAGGCAAAACCGATCCAAAGGCCCACAGTTGGCTTAGGATAGATCAGCCCTCCCGGTCCCGGCGGTGGGGGGGAGGTTGTGGCCGTGGGGGCCTCCCCGCTCACTTCTGGGCCACCTTGGGCGATGCCTCAACTTTACGCGTATCCACATCAACCACCGTTGAAAGCCCGGGACGTAGGAAGCCTTTGGCCCGCCATTCTGGGTCAATCATAATCCGAACAGGAACCCGTTGGACAATTTTTGTGAAATTGCCGGTCGCTGTGTCCGTTGGCAGAAGCGAGAATTGCGACCCTGATGCCGGCGCGACGCTTTCGATCGTGCCGGTGACCTTTTGATCCGGGAACGCATCAACCTTAAAGGTCACCTTCTGGCCCGGTGCCAATTTTCCGATCTGGGTCTCTTTGAAATTAGCGACCACATAGACCTGATCGAGCGGCACCAAAGCCATCATGATGGTGCCCGGGCGCACAAGTTGGCCCACTTGCACCGTACGATTGGCGACAATGCCCGAGACAGGTGCAGTTACTTGTGCATAGCCTTGGCCCAGCTTGGCCGCATCGAGGCGGGCTTGGGCAGCGAGGACCGCAGCATCTGCAGCTTGGATAGAGGCCTCTGCCGATCCGATCGCACTGCGCCCAGATACGGCACCAGCCGCGGCAGCTTGCGCCTTCGCCGCAGCGCTCTCTGCACCCGATTGCGCCCCTAAGGCGCCAGCACCAGCCGAACCCACGTCATTGCTGGACTTCGAACGTGAAGCGCTCAAGACCGCCACTTGTTGACGGGATACGGCAACCGCAGCGCGGGCTTCGGCGACACGGGCGGCCGCCGCACTGGCTTGGGCTTCGACTTGATCCATGCGGGCCTGGGAGACAAAGCCTTGCTTGGCCAAAGCGGCAAAGCGACCTCGATCGGCTTCTGCGACTTGATTGGCAGCCTCTGCGGCGCGCAACGAGGCTTGGGCTTGGACGACGAGGTCCGATTGGGTGGTCACTTGCTCGGTTGCAATTGCCACGCTGAGTGTGCGGCCGCGGGCTTCGGAACGGGCTTGATTAGCCAGTGCCACAGCCTGCCGAGCCCCTGCGGCAGACGCCATGGCTTCTGCCCCCATACGATTGGCTTCGGACGCAATGCGGCGGGCTTCAGCCCGTGCGCGCACGGCCTCTGCCTTAGCGCGCGCCAGATCGGCTTCTGCGGCCGCCACGCTGGCTTGGCTGTCGCGCGGGTCTAGGATCACGAGGGATGCACCAGCCAACACGCGCGCATTGTCATGGGCGTCAATCTTGCGGACATAGCCTTCAGTCTTGGCGGCCACCATCGTGATATCGGCCCGCACATAAGCATTATCGGTCGAGATATGGTGACGGCCAACCAGCAGCCAGCTCCCAATGGCCCATAGAGCGCCAAGGCCGACCACGCCGCCAATGGTGGTCAAAATAGTCTTTCGGTTCATGGCTTAACTCCGGCAACATGCTGCGACGGGACGGCCGCAATGCCATTTAAAAACAAGTCGAAAATAGCCTCGACCAAAACTTCCATCGGTTGGCCGGCATTATGGGCTGGGAACGCCTGCCTGCGCAGAATTTCAAACACCAATGGCGACACTAACGCGCGGGCAGCCAAGAGCGGCTCAACCTGACGAAACAAGCCTGCATCGATGCCCGCTTGAATGAGTTCGACCAGCGCGCCTTGGGTCCGTTCAATCACGGTACGGTGGTAGAATTCGGCCAAGTCAGGAAAGCGTAAGGCTTCGGCCAAAATGATGCGGGGCAAAGCTGCCACCCGTAAATCATGAAACGACGTCGCCCACATGCGCGCCACAAGGCGCAGGCCAGCAATGGGATCGCGCTTTTGATCCTTGGCTGCGGTGTCAAAATGGGCCTGAAGGACACCAATCCTCTGCTCGACCAGCGCCTTGAACACATCATCCTTGGAAGGAAAGTAGAGATAGATCGCCGCTTTGGAGAGGCCCGCTGCCTTGGCGATGTCGTCCATACGCGTTGCGGCAAAGCCATTTACCGCAAACACATCCAGTGCAGCTTCCAGCACCTCATCTGGCCGCGCCTCAGGTTTGCGCGTCCACTTTGGCTGGCTCGAGCTGGGGTCGATCACGTTCATGTGATCTATATAACTGACTGGACAGTTAGTTGTCGAGCATTTTCGCAATCACGGTCGCAGCAGATATTGCCGCACCCGAGCGTGACTTAATCAAGCAAGTTCAGGACATGATAGGCGGTGCGCAACAGGCACGACATTTGTGCGCCATAAAAGTCATACAAATTCGCCAAAGCCTTGGGTGTGAACACAACGTGCCCCTCATCCGCCCACCTTAGCAGATTGGCATTCACTGCCGCATTCAAGATCCGGCGAATATGCACGGTTGAGACGTTGAAGCGCTCTGCCAGTATCGATGGATTTAAGGGAACCGGCTTTGGCGAGGGGAAAACCTCATCCCGATGAAAGCTCAAGAGATACCACAGGACTTGCGAGCCCGCAGAGCGATTGACGAAAATCTGCGTGATTTCAGGGAACCGATTAAGGGCCTCCACATCATCAGCCAATTCGTCGATCTGCGAGGCACAAATCGCGTCAAAAATCGCATCATCCTCCAAGTGATCCAGCAATTTTCCAATGCGCAGGTCAAGCAATTCAAGGGAAGTAAAGATCGCTTCTAACTGCAAGCGCCAAGCGGCGATAAAGGTTGGATTGACCTTATAGATTGTCGTGCCATTCGCGCTCTTTTGCCCCCAGACATCGACATAACCCAAATAGCGCAAGAACAAGAGGACGGCGCGGGCGCGTCCCGCACTTAACAATCCAAACCGAGCACAGAGCGCCTTTAGCTTCACGAGGGTGACCCCCTCTTCCCGCATGGAGACGGCGCACATGGCGGCCACAAACCGGCCTGCGTCTTTAAAGATACCGTCGACGGCCCGGTCTTGGTCACTCATCACCAACATCGTGGCCGCCCAGCGCCGAGCGGCATCAACAAAGCCATCAAATTTGTGGACTTCATGGCGACTCAAAACCAACGCCGGCGCGGCTGCACGAGAACTGGAAGCCTTCGCTATCGTATCACTGGCTTCGAAAGTGAGACTTTCCTGCATGCTATGACTCTATTTTTATTTGCCTGTTTTTCAAGCCGTTACCAATAAGAAATGGCTAAATCAAAAATGTTTCTTGCGCAATCTGGAACCAGCATATTTTGCTGCAGTCTCAAGATTTTGCCTGTTTGAGAGATGTTTATGATGCACAATCGATCCTTTGCCCCCCTCCTCCTTCCAGTCGTTCTGGTTCTCGCCGCTTGTGGCAATGCCAATGCACCCGACCCGGCGCGAACCTTGCAGATCGGAAACTTCGCAGAGCCCGGTACGTTGGACCCGAACAAGATGGATGGTGCTTGGGAAGGTCGCATTGCTGATGGGCTATTCATGGGCCTCACTACCAATTTGGCGAATGGTGACATTGCCCCTGGGATGGCAACTTCTTGGACCACCAGTCCGGACGGCTTGACGTGGACTTTCAAGCTGCGCGACGCCCAATGGTCAGATGGAACGCCTGTCTCAGCGGCAGATTTTGTTTCTGGCATGCAGCGTCTCATGACTTCAGTGCCAGCATCATCTTCGGTTAGCGTCTATTTTTTCATTGAAAATGCCGAGGCCGTTCGCAGCGGCAAAATGCCTGCAAATGCTTTGGGGGTTCGTGCACTTGATCCCAAAACCGTAGAATTCAAATTGAACCGACCGGCCCCCTATCTACCCCGCTTACTCAGTTGGGCGAACGCGGCACCCGTCCCACGACACATCATAGCATCTTATGGCGAGGCATGGATAAAACCCGAACATATGGTGGGCAATGGCCCTTATCTGCTCAAAGAATGGAAAGCGGGCGACTTCGTCCATCTGGTCAAGAACCCAAAATTTTTTGATGCCGCTTCCGTTTGCCTCAACGACCTTTATTTCTATCCAACCAAGGATGTGATTGCCGCAGAACGAGCAGTACGTTCTGGCAAATTGGATATAAATTTTGACTTCTCAGGCTCCCGCCTCGCGGAGATCAATAAGAATATGCCGGGCTATGCCCATGTCACCCAAGGCCAGCGTACTTCCTACATTAACTTCAATATGCGTCGGCCTGAGTTTAAAGATTTGCGGGTGCGGCAAGCCTTGTCCATGGCGGTTGACCGCGACTTTATTGCCTTGCAGGTGCTGGCCGATGGGTCAGAGCCCGCCTATTCCATCGTGCCGAAGGGGATCAAAAGTTATGCAGGGGGCACGGTTACACTTGCCTCAAAAGGTCAATCGCAGGATGTACGGGTCGCCAAGGCCAAAGCCCTTTTGGAGGCAGCTGGCTATGGCCCCAATAAGCCCTTAGTCCTGACGTTTGCCCACCGAAATTCAGGCGAGGTTCCAAAGATTGCGCCTGTCCTACAAGCCAATTGGCAGTCGATCGCCCCTTGGGTCAAAATCACGCTTCAAGGCAATGACAATGCCATCCATTATGCTTCGCTCCAAAGAGGTGATTATCAGTTTGCCGACGCGAGTTGGGGAACCATTACCAGTGATGCAATCGAGCATTTAGAGATCATCAGAACAGGCGGCGGCTCCAATGATGGCGCATTCAGTGATCCGGTTTATGACAAACTATTGGATAAAGCCGCACGCACAGCAGATATCAAACAACGCGAAGAGACCTTCCTGGAAGCCGAGGCACGCGCTTTGGACCAATTGGGGATCACGCCAGTCATTTTTGACTCTATGCGCCAACTCGTGAACCCGAGAGTCACGGGCTATCAAGTCAATGGAACCGGAGACAACCCCTTCCGCCTCATGTGCACGAAAGAGGCACAGGCCGCCAAGTAAACGCCAGGGATGACGGCTGATCCGAACTTTGATTCTGGGGAAATGGTGGGCGGTGACGGTCTCGAACCGCCGACCCTCTCGGTGTAAACGAGATGCTCTTCCAACTGAGCTAACCGCCCCACGCCGCTTCCATAGGGGCTGGATGGGGTTTCTGGCAAGGCCCCTCGTGCAGCCATGAGCGGGCTGGAAGCAGAACCCCAACCCGGATTGGTCGATAGAAAAAGGCCCCGACATGCCTGTCAGGGCCCTTTCCTGCTTCGTATTTGTTCCAGCCTAATGCGCGGTGGCTCCGCTTGGATCACCGGCGTCCGGTAGACGCTTAGCGAGAGCCGCGGCGGCATCCTCTGGGTTCCAATCAATCGCGACGATGGGTCGGGTCAGGGCATGAACCAGAACTTCATCAGCAGTCGAGACCGGAATAATGGTCAGGCCCTGTTTCACATTCTCTGGAATGTCTTCGAGGTCCTTCTCATTCTCTTTCGGGATCAACACGGTTTTGATGCCAGCCCGCAGGGCCGCCAACAGCTTTTCCTTCAAGCCACCAATCGGCAGGACGCGACCGCGCAAAGTGATCTCGCCCGTCATCGCGACCGAGCGCGAGACTGGATTATTGGTCAACAGGCTGACGATGGCTGTCATCATGGCAACCCCTGCCGATGGACCGTCCTTGGGCGTTGCCCCTTCGGGCACGTGTACGTGGATGTCGGTCTGGTCGAACAAGGTCGGTTTGATCCCAAAGTGCGGCGCGCGCGCTTTGACATAAGAGCTTGCGGCCGAGATGGATTCCTTCATCACGTCACGCAGATTGCCGGTCACCGTCATCCGACCCTTACCGAACATTTGTACGGCTTCAATGGTCAATGTATCGCCACCCACTTCGGTCCAAGCAAGACCGGTGACGGCACCCACTTGATCCTCCGTCTCTGCCTCGCCAAAGCGAACCTTGCGTACGCCCAAATAGTCTTTGACGTTCTCAGCCGTGATGGCGACGGTTTCTTTCTTCTTCTGGCTGATTTCGCGCACGGCCTTGCGGGCCAGATTGGCGATTTCCCGCTCAAGGCTACGGACACCGGCTTCGCGTGTGTAATAGCGGATCACTTCACGCAAGCCTTCGTCGGACAGCGAGAATTCACCTGCGCGCAGGCCATTGGCGTCGATCTGCTTTTGCAGCAAGTGCCGCTTGGCGATCTCAACCTTTTCATCTTCGGTATAGCCGGGAATACGGATGATCTCCATGCGGTCCAGCAAGGGCTGGGGCATGTTGAGTGAGTTGGCCGTGGTCACGAACATCACGTCGGACAAGTCATAATCGACTTCCAGATAATGGTCGTTGAACGTGCTGTTTTGTTCGGGGTCCAAGACCTCCAACAAAGCCGCTGCCGGATCGCCGCGATAATCGGCACCCATTTTGTCGATCTCATCCAACAAGAAAAGCGGATTGGCGCTCTTTGCCTTTTTCATCGATTGGATGATACGGCCGGGCATCGAGCCAATATAGGTGCGGCGGTGACCGCGAATTTCCGACTCGTCACGTACCCCGCCCAAGGACACGCGCACAAAATCGCGCCCGGTCGCTTTGGCGATGGACTTGCCCAGCGAGGTTTTACCAACCCCTGGCGGGCCTACGAGACACAGGATCGGGCCGCGAAGTTTATTGGTGCGTGCACCCACAGCCAGATATTCCAAGATGCGCTCTTTGACTTTTTCCAAGCCATAATGATCGCCGTCGAGCACCTCTTCAGCCGCGTCAATATCCTTCTTGGTTTTCTTTTGCTTGCCCCAAGGCAAAGCGAGCAACCAATCGAGATAATTGCGCACGACGGTGGATTCCGCCGACATCGGGCTCATTTGCTTGAGCTTTTTCAACTCCGCTTCAGCCTTGGTGCGGGCTTCTTTGGAGAATTTGGTTTTGCGGATTTGGTCTTCCAACTCCTGAAGCTCATCACGACCTTCGTCTTGCTCGCCAAGTTCGCGCTGAATGGCCTTCATTTGCTCATTCAAATAATAGTCGCGCTGGCTCTTTTCCATTTGCCGCTTGACGCGGTTACGGATGCGGCGCTCAACCTGCAAGACGCCCATCTCGCCTTCCATAAAGGTGAAGATGCGCTCTAAGCGCTTGGTCGCGCTGAAGATCTCAAGCAATTCCTGCTTCTGTTCCAACTTGATCGCCAGATTGTCGGCAATCACGTCAGCAACTTGACTGGCGGTTGGCAATTGGCCGAGGCCAGAGACGATTTCGGGCGGGATTTTGCGGTTGAGCTTTACGTAGTTTTCAAACTGCTCAATCGCCGTACGCGAAAGTGCCTTTGCCTCTGGGCTATCGGCGTCGATATCTTCGATTTCGGTGACTTGAACCGTGAACATAGGCTCGGTCGCGTCAAAGCTCTCAATCGAAACGCGCGATTTGCCTTCAACCAGAACCTTCACGGTGCCATCGGGCAATTTCAACAATTGCAGCACCGAGGCGATGACACCAATCTTATGGACGTCACCGGGGCCAGGATTATCGGCGCTGGCGTCCTTTTGGGTCGCCAGCACAATTTCCTTATCGCTGCGCATCGCTTCTTCCAGCGCCCGAACCGACTTTTCACGCCCAACAAACAAAGGCGAGACGCGATGCGGGAACACGACGATGTCGCGCAGGGGCAGAAGCGGCAGAATACGTGTCTTGGTCATTCAGTTTCCTTAGACTTAGCCTGAGACGTCCTAATGTTTCTTTGGGGCGCAACTTTGATCCAAGCGGATCAAACTGCGCTCCACGGGGAGATAGGGCGCCGTGTTGCGGTCTTTTGCAAGTCCGCGATGATGTTAGTCCACAAATGGATGCGCCTAAGCCTGCGTTCAAGGCCCCACCTGTTTCCGTGATTGAAGGACGGCGATTGGTAGTTGAAATTTGCATGCGTTGAGCGAAGCCCGCGCCATCAAATCGTGCAAGTAGGGACTAGAAAGCGAGGCCATCCTTGGTCATCTTATCTACTGGGATTTGGAAGAACGCATCGCAAGTTGAGGCTTTCGGGAATTAGGGGACAAGGGTGACCGAAGAAAAGCAAAGCGTCCCTTTAAGATTGATCATCTTCGTCGTGCAGGCTTTTGTCGCAACTGCATGTACCCTGAGCATCCTCCTGTTTGCAGCCATTTACGTGGCTGCGATTGTTCAAAGTCCAAACTTGAAAGCGCAATCCGCATGCACGGAAGAAAGTCCTGATTTCCCTTGGTGTTGGCCGCCTGTTTCAAGCTATGCTCAAGAGGAAAATCCGCCAATCTCAGAAGCGCGGCGCGGGCAGCTGCGCACAGCCCTCCTGCGTGCTTTTCCAGAAGCTGACAGTCACGCCCTGATTGACCAGCCAACGACTGAGGCAACCAGTCCTGAAGCGGGGATTAAATTTCGACAAGCAGAGAGCTTTTCGTGCAGCAAGATCGGGCCTGCCGCTTTGCTACAAGAGCGCGCGACCATCACCTATGAGAAGGTGAAGCTCAATTGCCTTGTGCCGGATTCGGGTACGAGAGAATTGCATGCTGACCGCTCAGACATTTATGCCTCCGGCTGTGGCGCACCAGATTGGTGCCCAGACAACGGTCGGCTCCAGCCAGTCGGGGCCAAATTGCCGCCTATAGACCACCCACGAACCCACTGCGCCGGACGACCACAAACTGACCTTCGTGAAATCATGAGCCAAAAGACCTGTGACCATGAAACCCTTATCGTATGGGCGAAAAGAGGTGATGCTACCGCAAGTCTGACATTCTACACCCGCTTCATTGATCTGCCCAACTACCAAAACGATCCGATCATCAATTCTATCTCAAACGACGAAGCGTTTCTTTGGCTGGTGCAAGCCGCCATGCCAGCTGAAAATTTCAATCCAAATAACGCGCCGTGCGCCAACTCTGGAGCCGGAGTCCGAGATGCAGCTTGCGCCAATTTTGGCTTTCCAGAGGCACAAATCCAACTTGCCGCAGAGATCTATTTGACTTCGGACCGGTCGCCGGGCTGGGACGAAGTTGCAAAAGAATTGATCAATTTTGCCTCCGCGAATGGCCATCCGGATGCGGCAGCACAAGTGAGTACTTTAGTCAGCCAAGCGACACCTTAATGCCCAAAATCGTTCCTTGCCTCACACCGCGGGGCACCCTAGGGTCCAAGAAAAAGAGGCCGTCAAACGCCAATCTGGAGGAATAAATGCGCCCTAAATCAGTATCTCTGATCATCTTAGCCTGCGCCTTGGCTGGCCAAGCCCAGGCTAAGCCACAAGGTCTTGAAGCCAGCATCACGCGCACGACTTATGGCATCCCCCATATCACGGCCAAGACTTGGAAGGGCATTGGATATGGTGTTGGCTATGCTTATGCGCAGGACAATTTGTGTATGTTGGCCGAAGATTTTGCGACGGTGGCGGGCGAGCGGTCTCTGCATTTTGGTGCCAAGGAGAAAACGACACTCGGCTTTGACCCGCTGGACAATCTGGCCTCTGACACCTTTTTCCGCTCCAATTTGGATCTAGCGAAACTGCGCCGTGAGGGCTTGAAGACCAGCAAGATCTCGCGCGATCTGACTGAAGGCTATGTCGCCGGCTATAACCGCCTGTTGCGGGACTTGGGACCAGAGCGCGTGCCAGAGGCCTGTCGGGGCAAGGCGTGGGTGCGCCCGATCACCACCGATGACATGCTGCGCTTGACCGAAAAAAATGCCCTGCGCGGGGGCGCTTTGGTCCTGGCCCAAGCCATTGCTTATGCCGCCCCGCCTCAAGAGGTGAAGGCTGAGAAAGTCGCCTCCATTG
>NZ_JBMLTR010000093.1:0-1967 GCF_049239865.1 Aquidulcibacter sp. | reverse complement strand
CGCCAGCATTCGCCGGTGGTACCGGCATGCCTTGGGAAGGTCCCCTTCAACAAGTCGTCGGAAGCTTTACGGGTCCCGTGGCCCAGGCAGGTGGCGTCATTGCTGTGACCATATTTGGTCTGGGTGTAGCCTTCTCTGAATCAGGTTCCGGCCTCCGGCGCGGCGTGTCGATTCTGTTTGGTGTCGCGATTGCCTTTGCAGCAGCAAGCTTCTTCATGGGCTTCTTTGGTTTTGGTGGCGGGGCAGTGATCGGCTAATCAAGCGATCCCAAACCCGATTTGAAAGGACGCTCCGATGCGTGCATTTCATCCTGATCGACCCGAAGGCTATGAACTGCCTCTCGCGGGGTCCCTAACCCAGCCGATCCTGCTCGCAGGTCTGCCGCGCGAATATGCGATCCTGATGGGAACATTGGCTCTGGTTTTGGGTCTTGCCCTCAAGCTTTGGTGGCTTGGCCTGATCTGGTGGGGTGTCGCGCACGCCATAGGACTTTGGTGCGCCAAAACCGATCCGAAATTCTTGGATGTCTTGAGGCGGCACCTATCGCTACCAGGGTATTTTGGGGCCTGATCGGCCAGCTTCTGGCCCGATCACCTCAAGCCCAATTTCCAACCTGCAATTCTAACCAAAGCTTGGGGCCGTGCCGCCCGGGAGTGAGAAGTCATGCGCTTTCTGGATGAATATCGGAAAAAGCCGATCAGCCTTGCTGACCATTTGCCATGGGCTGCACTCGTGGCTCCGGGCGTGATCCTGAACAAGGATGGCAGTTTCAGTGCTTGCGTGCGTTTTCGTGGCCCAGATCTTGAAAGCTCAACGCCAGAAGAACTGATGGCGGTTCGAGCGCGCCTCAATAATATGTTGAGGCGCCTAGGCACTGGCTGGTGCCTTCATCTGGAAGCCCGTCGAAGGGCAGCAGACCCCTACCCGCATACTGAGATTGCCACACCGATCGCGTGGCTGGTTGATCAGGAGCGACGGGCACTATTTGATGAAGCTGGCAATTCGTTCGAGACCGATCATGTCGCGACCCTGACCTGGCTGCCTCCTCCCGATGAAGCGCGCCGCGCCCAGAGCTTTCTCTTCGAGAACCGCGCCACCAATGCCACTCGCGATTGGCGCGAGACGCTGGCTTTATTCGAGCGCGAGATCGGCATTCTCGTGGATCTGATAGCCGACGCACTGCCCGAAGCAGGCCTGATGTCGGATGAAGAGACGCTCACCTATCTGCACTCAACAATTTCCACCAAAGACCATTCTATCGCGGTCCCTGAAACTCCAGTCTTTCTGGACGCGCAATTAGCCGATACCGCCCTTCAAGGTGGTATAGCGCCCAAACTCGGCTCCCAACATCTGCGCGTCGTTGGCGTGCGCTCGTTTCCAGCCAAGACATTGCCAGGCCTGCTCGACGCGCTTGGCCAATTGCCCTTCACCTATCGCTGGGTAGCCCGCTGGATTGCACTCGATAAAGCCGGAGCCGAGACCGAACTCCTGAGATTACGCAAGCGCTGGTTTGCTAAGCGAAAAGGCATTGGCACGCTGATGCGCGAGGCCATCACCAAGGAAGATGTGCCGCTGGTTGATACTGATGCAGCTGCCAAGACGGACGAATGTGATGGAGCACTAGAAGCACTCGGCGCGGAAGTCTGTGCCTTTGGTTATCTGACCCTGACCGTTACGGTGATGGACAGGCTTGAACTTAGAGCAATCGATAAGGCGCGCGCAATTGAGGCAAGCCTCAATGCGCAGGGCTTTGTAGCCGCAACAGAAGACCTCAATGCTGTTGAAGCTTGGCTGGGGAGCTTGCCGGGCGAACCTTATGCCGATGTCCGCCGGCCTATGATCTCGACGCTCAACCTCTGCGACCTCTTGCCCATCTCGGCAGTTTGGGCTGGGCCTTCAGAAGATAGTCATCTCGCTGCTCCGCCTTTATTGATTGCCGAGACCTCGGGCGCAACGCCGTTCAGACT
>NZ_JBMLTR010000092.1:0-33223 GCF_049239865.1 Aquidulcibacter sp. | reverse complement strand
CCGTAGATACGCATATCTTTCGCGTCTCAAACCGGACAGGTCTCGCGCCTGGAAAGAATCCAGATCAGGTTGAAGCGGTGCTGGAACGGGTAACACCGGACACGTACAAGAAGGGTGCACATCATTGGCTGATCCTGCATGGCCGCTATGTCTGTGATGCACGCAAACCTGCTTGTTGGCGTTGTGGCATTGCCGATATCTGTAAGTTCAAAACCAAGACGCCAAACCCGGCCGACGCGCCCAAAAAGGCCAAGCCCGCCGCCAAGAAGCCCGTCAAAAAGGCAGCCAAGCCCGCGATTGCCAAGGGCTGAGTCCGCCCAGTCGCCACGCACCGATTCGCAGCCTATAAGCGGGCGCACCCAATTTGTGATCACCCGCCGCCGGAGCTTTAGCCATGTCCACGACCCGTCCCGTCCGCCGAGCCCTTATCTCGGTTTCAGATAAAACGGGGCTGATTGAAACGGCGCAGCAATTGGCCGATCAAGGGGTGGTTCTGGTTTCTACCGGTGGCACCAGCAAGGCTTTGGCTGCGGCTGGCTTGGCTGTGATCGATGTGGCAGATGTGACAGGCTTTCCCGAAATGATGGATGGCCGGGTGAAGACCTTGCACCCTGCCGTACATGGCGGCTTGTTGGCGCTGCGACATGTTGCCGATCATGAAGCAGCCATGACGCAACATGGCATCGAAGGCATCGATCTGTTGTGGGTCAATCTCTATCCGTTTGAGGCAACTTTGGCGTCTGGCGCGGATTTTGAAACCTGCGTTGAGAATATCGATATTGGTGGACCAGCCATGATCCGCGCCGGGGCCAAGAATTTCGACTGGTGTGCGGTCGCAACCGACCTAGGCGATGTACAAAAGGTCTTGGCCGATATGACCGCCCATGGCGGCACACAAGAACTGACCCGTAAGCAATTGGCCGCCAAGGCCTATGCCCGTACCGCAGCCTATGATGCGGCGATTTCAGGCTGGTATGCCGATCAAGTTGGCGAGGCCTCACCCGATTGGCGTGCCTTTGGTGGACCCAAGGTTCAAAGCCTACGCTATGGCGAGAACCCTCACCAGATTGCGGCTTTCTATGCGACGACAGAAAAGCGGCCCGGTGTGTCTACCGCGCGCCAGCTTCAGGGCAAGGAATTGTCCTATAATAATCTCAATGATACCGATGCCGCCTATGAATTAGTCGGTGAGTTTGATGCCAAGGAAGCCGCAGCTATTGCCATCATCAAGCACGCCAACCCATGCGGCGTGGCGATTGGCTCCTCCCTGACCGACGCTTATCTGCGCGCTTTGGCTTGCGACCCCGTTTCAGCTTTTGGCGGCATTGTGGCCTGTAACCGCAAATTGGATGGTGCGGCCGCCGAAGAGATCGTCAAGATTTTTACCGAGGTGGTGATTGCACCCGATGCCGACGAGGATGCCCAAGCCATCTTTGCCAAGAAGAAGAACCTCCGCCTCTTGCTGGCTGGCGGTCTGCCAGACCCCACCCAAGCTGGTCTGACCTTCCGCACCTTGGCTGGCGGCTTCTTGGTGCAGAACCGCGATACCGGACGCATCATGGCCCCGGACCTGAAGGTCGTGACCAAGCGCGCCCCAAGCCCGCAAGAGTTGACCGACATGCTGTTTGCCTTCCGGGTTGCCAAGCATGTGAAGTCCAATGCGATTGTTTATGCGAAGGACGGCGTCACGGCGGGCATTGGGGCTGGCCAAATGAACCGCCGCGACTCGGCCCGTATTGCAGCGGTTCGTGCGGTGGAAGCCGCTGAGACTGCCGGGTGGAGCCAAGCGGCAACCATCGGCTCGGCCTGTGCATCTGACGCCTTCTTCCCCTTTGCCGATGGCTTGCTGCAGGCCGTTGAAGCCGGAGCCACAGCGGTCATTCAACCTGGTGGTTCGATCCGCGATGATGAGGTGATTGCCGCCGCAGACGAAGCGGGCATCACCATGGTGTTCACAGGTATGCGCCACTTCCGGCACTAGGTGGAGACGGGCGCATGAAGAGATTTCCCCGCGAGACGTTAGACGCACGGGCAGAGCGCCTGCTTGCCCACTGCCAGATCATCAAGCCCGAGGGGGACGGTCCGTTCCCGACCGCCTTCTTGTTTCACGGGTGCGGCGATCCCGATGGTCCCCAGCCCGGCTATGCCAAAGCGGCAGCGGCCAAGGGCATTGCCAGTATTGTCGTCGACTCCTTCCGCCCGCGTGGTATAAGTTTGACGGAAGCCCGCATGCTGGTTTGCTCTGGCCTGCGCCTGTGGGGTCGGGAACGGGCGGGTGATTTGATCTCACTGATGCATTGGGCGCGCGGCCAAGACTGGGTGAAGGCAGACCGCCTTGCTGCAGCAGGGTGGAGCCATGGCGGATGGACCGTGATGGATGCTCTGGCGCTCGGGGCAGAAGTGGCAGAGTTTGCTGACTTAGAGGACGTGCCCGCTGATCCGCTTGCGGGCCTTTCCACCGCCTTTCTGGTCTATCCTTGGTGCGGCCTCGGCGCGCAAACGCTGCGCAACGGGTGGCAGAAGTCCATCCCGACCTTTCTGATGCTGGGTGAAGACGACACCCTTTCGGGCACAAGGTACCCGCTGAAAGCCGCCGACAAAATTCGCAGCGAGGGTGCCCCCGTCGAGACCCATATCTACCCCGGTGCCACCCATTCCTTTGACGAAGAAACCTCCGTCAATCCGACGTTTCGCTATAATGCTGCCCAGACCGCGGATGCCCAAGCACGCTTTGCCGATTGGATGGCTAGCCAGTTGCTTTAAAGCACGTTTTGATCCGCTCGGATCAAAGCAGCACGCGTGGATTCATAATATTCTTGGGATCAAAGCTGGCCTTAATGGCGCGCATGAGCGTGAGATGAGCCTCTGGCTCGCGCCGCAGAAACTCATCACGACGGCTGATGCCAATGCCATGTTCGGCCGAGATTGAGCCATTAAAGGACATGGCAACATCATGGATCGCCTCGTTCATTTGGGGCACCAGCGCCTTATAGGCGTCTGCCGACATCGAACTTGGCTGGATCACATCATAATGGATGTTGCCGTCGCTGCAGTGACCAAAAGCCACGATGCGGGCACCAGGTGCCACTTTTTCCGCCGCTGCATCGGCGAGGGTCAAAAAGACTGGGATCTTGGAAACTGGAACCGAGACGTCGTGCTTGGCCGCCACCCCTTCTGGCTTTTGGCACGCACTCATCTCCTCGCGCAGATACCAGAAGGACTTTGCCTGCGCTTCGTTTTGCGCGACAACCGCGTCGAGGGCGAGGCCAGCTTCAAGGGCTGAAGCCAAAGCCACTTCGACCGTCTCAATCAGGTCCGCATTCGGGCCTTCAAACTCAACCAGTGCCAGCCAAGGGGATAGGTCGCTGAAGGGAACCCGCACATTGGCGATGTTCTTCAGTGCCAGCGTGACACCTAAATGGTTCATCACTTCAAAGGCGGCGACCGCAGCCGTCTCTGCTTCTAGGCGATGGAGAAGTTCTACCGCTTGCGCGGGCGTCTCCAAAGCCAATAGCGCCACCGTGGTATGACGGGGTTGAGCAACCAATTTCAGGGTTGCGGCCGTGACCAGCCCCAAAGTTCCCTCAGCCCCGATGAACAGCTGCTTGAGGTCATAGCCCGTATTGTCTTTGCGCAAGGCAGACAGGCCCTCATAAAGTGACCCGTTCGGCAAGACGGCCTCGAGGCCCAAAATCTGGGCGCGCATCATGCCGTGGCGACGCACATGGACACCGCCTGCATTGGTCGAAATCAGACCCCCAATGGTGGCAGAGCCTTCTGAGGCCAAACTTAAGGGGAAGCGCTTGCCGATTTGGCGCGCCGCATCTTGGACTTGGGTTAAGATCACACCAGCTTCTGCCACCAAAGCATCATCGACCGGATCAATCGAGCGAATGGCGTTGAGCCTTTTGGTCGAAATCAACACTTCGCCGCGCGGGATTTGGGCACCAACGAGACCCGTGTTGCCGCCCTGCGTGGTCACAGCCAGACCCGCCTCATGACATTGGCTGAGGATCATCTGCGCCTCTGCAGTAGAGGCCGGCATGAGCAAGATCGGCGCAGACCCACTCCAGCGGTCGCGCCACTCAATCAAATGGGGGGCGATCAGGTCAGGGTCTTCCGTCCAGCCTTGCGGGCCGACGAAGTCTTTTATGCGGGTCAAGGTCGAAAATTGCGCGTCCATCTGCGGCCTATCGTTTCATCATCAAAAGAAAGTGAGCGTCAAAGCCCGTGATATTGGCGGTACCAATCCACAAACGCATTCACGCCGACTTGGATCGGTGTAGACGGCTTATAGCCGATTGCCGCGACAAGTGCAGTAACATCTGCGGAAGTATCAGGCACATCACCAGGCTGCAGCGGTAACATTTCCAAGACTGCCTTCTTTCCGACCGCATTTTCAATCGCCGCGATATAGTCTGCCAGCACCACCGGATTATTATTGCCGATGTTATAGATGCGGAACGGCGCGGACGAGGTGGACGGGTCTGGCGCATCACTGTCCCAATCCAGATTTGGCTTGGCAATTTGGTCGCTGATGCGGACCACACCTTCTACAATATCGTCGACATAGGTGAAGTCGCGGCTGTGATGGCCAAAGTTGAAGACTTGGATTGGCTCCCCAGCGAAAATGGCCTTGGTGAACAAATAAGGCGACATGTCCGGCCGTCCCCAAGGGCCATAGACGGTGAAGAAGCGCAGGCCCGTGGTCGGCAAGCCAAACAAGTGGCTATAGGAATGGGCCATTAATTCATTGGCGCGCTTGGTTGCGGCGTAAAATTGTAACGGATGGTCTGCGCCATTGGTTTCCACAAAGGGCATATGCGTATTGCCGCCATAGACGCTCGACGTGCTGGCATAGGTCAAATGCGCGATCTTGTGGGCGCGGCAGGCTTCCAAAATATGAGTAAAGCCAACGATATTCGAGGCGACATAGGCGCGTGGGTTATCGAGCGAATAGCGCACACCCGCTTGCGCAGCCAAATGGATCACTCGGTCAAAGGCATGATCTGCAAAGCACGCATCGACGGCCGCAGGATCGGCTAAATCAGCGCGGATAAAGGTAAAGCTACCGGGGGCGTCATCGGCCAAACGCTCTAGCAGCGCCAATCGGGCTTCTTTGAGTGCCGGGTCATAATAATCATTGACCACGTCAAAGCCCACAACATCATCGCCGCGCCGCACCAATGCAGCAGCGGTGTGAAATCCAATAAAGCCGGCAGCCCCAGTGACCAGCACGCGCATCTTTCCGTCCCTTATATTTGGGCCAAATGTCGGGCGGCGATCGTTCAAAGCAGCGCCGTCGGCCAAACCCTGTTACCCACATAGGCATCATTGCTGGATTGGTGCGCTAATGCCACCGTCTCAAGCAGAACACATGACCTTACGGGTAATTGATGCACCGCTAGCCCATTTGTTAGTTTGCCACAGAGTTGAAGGAGGGGGACAGATGATGTCAACAATCTGGCGGCAGTGGGTGATGGCTTGGTGCTATCTGGTTTTAGGGTTGGGCGTTGTTTTTGCCGGAAGCGCGTGGCCGCAGACCGATGCGGCAGTCCGCCTGTTCTATGATGTCATTTACTGGCCGTTGGATGGGCAAAGCGGGTGGCATGAGAGCCTGCGCCTGACAGCGGCCATTCTGGGTGCGGTGATGATGGGGTGGTCGCTAACTCTGCTTACCCTTGTCCAAGCAGCCGTGAAACAACCTCAACTCGCTCTCTGGCGACCGATGACCAGGGCCATTCTGGTCTGGTGGGCCGTCGATAGCAGCATTTCGGTTGCGCTGAACACGCCGGGCAATGCGGTATCAAATACGGGCTTCTTGTTACTGTATCTGATCCCGGTCTTGGCTAGCGGGGTCCTTAAACAGCCAAGCCGGGCTTAGTCGGCATCCATCTTCAAGGCAGCGATGAAGGCCTCTTGCGGGATATCGACGCTGCCGAATTGGCGCATGCGCTTTTTACCGGCCTTTTGCTTGTCCAACAGCTTGCGCTTACGGCTGGCGTCGCCGCCATAGCATTTCGCCGTCACGTCTTTACGCATAGCCGAGATGGTCTCGCGCGCCACAACGCGGCCACCAATGGCGGCTTGGATGGGGATTTTGAACAAGTGCTGCGGGATGAGCTCTTTCAGCTTCTCGCACATCGAGCGCCCACGCATTTCTGCACGCCCCGCATGAACCAGCATGGAGAGCGCATCGACCGGCTCTTCATTCACGAGGATCGACATTTTGACCAGATTGCCGGCCTTATAGCCCTCAATCGTATAGTCGAATGACGCATAGCCTTTGGAGATGCTCTTCAAGCGGTCATAGAAGTCAAAGACCACTTCGTTTAGGGGCAGCTCATAGACCAACATGGCGCGCGTGCCGACATAGGTCAGCTCACGCTGGTTGCCACGGCGATCCTGACACAGCTTCATAATGCCACCCAGATATTCGTCGGGGGTCAGGATGGTGGCTTTGATCCAAGGCTCTTCAATCGCCTCAATCGCCATCACATCTGGCATGTCGGCCGGATTGTGCAGATGCAGCGTCTCGCCATTCTTCATCTTGATCTCATAGACCACCGAGGGGGCCGTTGCGATCAGGTCGAGATTGAACTCGCGGCTCAAACGCTCTTGAATGATTTCCAAGTGCAGCAGGCCCAAGAAGCCGCAGCGGAAGCCAAAGCCCAAAGCGGCGCTGGTTTCCATTTCATAGGAGAAGCTGGCGTCATTCAAACGAAGTCGGCCCATGGCCGCACGCAAGTCTTCAAAGTCCGCCGCATCGACGGGGAATAGGCCGCAGAACACCACCGGCTGGGCAGGCTTAAAGCCCGGCAGCATACTGGTCGTCTGGCGACGTTCTTCGGTGATGGTGTCACCGACCGCAGCATCGGCCACTTCTTTGATTGAAGCCGTCAAGAAGCCGATTTCGCCTGGCCCCAATTCGTCCACTTCTGTGATCTTGGGCTTAAACACGCCGACGCGGTCCAGGGCGTAATTCGCCCCAGTCGCCATCATGCGGACCTTCATGCCCTTCTTCATCACACCATCAATGATGCGGACCAGAACCACCACGCCCAAATACTGGTCGTAATAGGCATCCATCAAAAGCGCCTTCAAAGGCGCATCGCGGTCGCCAGTCTTTGGCGGCGGCAGACGCGTGATGATGGCCTCCAACACATCTTCAATGCCAAGGCCCGTTTTGGCCGAAATCATCACCGATTGAGAGGCGTCAATGCCAATCACTTCTTCAATCTGCGCCTTAACGCGATCAGGTTCAGCGGCTGGCAGGTCAATCTTATTAAGGACGGGCACGATCTCGAGATCGGCATCAATCGCCTGATAGACATTGGCCAAGGTCTGCGCTTCCACACCTTGGCTGGCGTCCACCACCAAGAGCGCGCCTTCACAAGCCGCCAAAGAGCGCGACACTTCATAAGCAAAGTCGACATGGCCCGGGGTGTCGATCAGGTTCAGAATATAGTCTTGACCCTCGCGCTGGAATTCGAGGCGCACGGTTTGCGCCTTGATCGTGATGCCGCGCTCGCGCTCAATATCCATGCTGTCGAGCACTTGTTCCTTCATCTCACGCTGGGTGAGGCCGCCGGTCAATTGAATCAGGCGGTCAGACAAAGTGGACTTGCCATGGTCGATATGGGCAACGATGGAGAAATTACGGATGTTTTCACGGGGAGTCATGGGGTCGACATAGCCTGACAGGCCCTAAGGGGAAAGGGCCAGATACCGTTAAGCGATCAATCTGGCGTGTGGGCACGCAGATGGAACATCAAGACTTGCTCCGGCGCTGTCAGCGGCAGGCTTATGCCGACCTCTTGCAACAGCCGCCCTGTCATCACGTGGCCCGCCCCAGTTAGGTCCAAAGCTTCCACGCTGGAGCCCGCCGACCACGACCGGAATTTGCTCGGCCAAACGAGTTTCACAAGATAGCTCATATCCGGGTCCAAACCGTGGAATAGGACGCGCGGCAAAAGGCGCTGAACTTGGCTGCGCATGATCGCGATGGAAAAAAGCGCCTCGGTCTGATCTTGCGCGATCACGCCCATACCCAACAGCTCGTCGGAAGCCTTAAGCCGCACGAGATTGCCGGTATGCAGCAGGTCACGGTGGGCCTTATGGCATTCAATCGCCTCTTTTAGGGTCGCAAGCTCTGTTTCGGATTCTTCCAACAGATTAAGCTCAAGACCCATATGGCCGATCATCGCGGTTCCTGCCCGCATCGCCATTGACAAGGTGCGGCCCGTAATGTGGCAGCGGCGCGGCCCGACATGGGCACCCAACACTTCCAGCGGGAAGAAGAAGCTGGCCCCACGCTGAATATCTTGGCGGTCTAGGGCGTCATTGCTATCCGATGTCCAAATCCGGTCGGTATAGCTCAACACGCCATAATCGGCGCGCGCGCCACCCGAGGCACAGGATTCAAACTCCACTTGCGGATGGGCGACCCGTAGCCGCTCGAGCAAGGCATAAAGCGCTTGGACTTGGGCGTGCGAGCGTTGATAGCCCTGATGATCGCCCGGATGGCTGATGTCGCGGTTCATGTCCCATTTGACATAGCCAATCGCATGATCGCGCAAAACAGCGTCGATCCGCTCAAACAAATAGTCGGAGACTTCGGGACGGGAAATGTCCAGTACAAGCTGGTTCCGGAACGGCACTTGCTCCACATGGGCAAGCCCCAACACCCAATCGGGATGGGCGCGATAAAGGTCTGAATCTGGATTGACCATTTCAGGCTCAAACCAAATGCCCATCTCCATGCCGAGGCCGGTGACATAATCGATCAGCGGCTTAAGGCCCTCGGGATAGACGTCTGCCGACACATACCAATCGCCCAGACCAGACGTGTCGTCGCGGCGAGAGCCAAACCACCCATCATCCAGCACAAAGCGCTCTACCCCCACCGCCGCAGCGCGGTCGGCAATGGCTTTGAGGCGGTCTAAGTCGTGGTCGAAGAATACCGCTTCCCAGGTATTATAATGAACGGGGCGAACCTTCGCGCGCGTCTCTGGTCGCAGGATTTGACTACGAACATGGGCGTGGAAGCGTTGGCTGAGGTCCGAGAGACCTTCGCGACTATAGGCGGCGTGGATGGTGGGCGCGTGGAAGGTTTGGCCCTGTTTTAGCCGGATTTCACCAGGTCCTAACAAGGCACCTAGCCCTGCAAATACCCGACCATCATGCAAGCTATCCACCCGCATGCGATGATTGCCACTCCAGCCCAGATGCAGGCCGTAGGCCTCGCCTTGCACTTCGTCGGTGGTATCGCTGCACAGGATGATGGCGGGCAACCCATCATGCGAGGTGCGGCCCCGGCGGCTTTCGCGAAGATAGGTACCCGCAAAGCGCTTCACGCGTTCACGCTGAAACTCCAGCGCCCAACGCCCGGTAAAGCCGATGATATCGGTCATGTGATTGGCGATGGGCAACACTGCTGTGGCGCACTCGGCAACTTCGAGCAGGCCCTCGCCCAAATTGGTCAGCGCAGACTGGACGGTCAAAACGCCCGTCACGGCATCGAGGCGCAAATCATAGTTCAAGCCGACTTTGGTGTGGTCATCGCGGCACGAAATATGGATGCGGTCACCTTCAAGCGTGGCCTCTGTCACCACAAAGCGGCTACCCCAATCTTGCCCATTGCGATGAACAACGACACCTGATGGCCCGAGCAGGCCAAGGCCTGCCTCCATCGCCAGGGACGCCTCAACAAACACGTCGGCACTGCCCGGTCCGCCCTGATGGCCGGCGAGTGCCTTTAGAACCCGTGCATCCACATCATCAGGCAAACCTGTCCCCCAATGCAGAATTGCGGGCGGAGATCCCAGCTTAACAGCCACAACCAAACTAGCCCCACCACCGTGCAGGATCAGATTTTCCATAATGTTGTTGTTCCCAAATCTAGGTCTTACAAGTTGCGCGCGGAAAACCCGCTTTTATTTTCCATTTCCGAAGCTTGCCTCAGGCGGAAGGGCTTACTAGTGTCTGCGCCTAAAGAAAAGGCAAGGGGGAAATGCCATGTTTCAAGGCAGCGCGTCGGCGTTACAAATCGGCATTTTCTTCGGGCTAACCGCCCTGATCGCCGTCCTGACCTATTGGAAAGTGCATGGAGCGGGGGCTGGTCATAAGGATCGGCAGAAGGACGGCGGGACAACCCGTGAAGTCTTTTTGGCCGGTGGTGGCCTTTCTTGGCTGTTCGTGGCTGGTGCCATCACCTTGACCAATCTCTCGACCGAGCAATTGGTCGGCATGAATGGCAACCAGATGCTATTGTTAGCTTGGTGGGAGATTTGCGGCTTCTTTGGCCTCCTTATTCTGGCGTTCGTCTTTGTGCCCATCTATTACCGAAACAATTGTACCACGGTGACGGAGCTGTTGGAAAAGCGCTATAAAGGCGGCAGCATCCGCACCGTGATTTCCGCGCTTTTCCTGATTGGCAATGTGCTGATCTATCTGCCAGCGGCGCTCTATAGCGGCAGTCTGTTCCTGCAATCCATGTTTGGCGTTGAGTGGTCGCTTTTGTGGTTTGCCGCGCCCATGGCCATTATCGCAGCTATTTATACCATTACGGGTGGCCTGCGGGCGGTAGCCGTGATGGATACTTATTCCGGCATTGGCGTTCTGGCGATTGCGTTTCTGGTTGTGATCTTGGCGATGGCGGCGGTCAATTTTGATCTGGTGTCGGGTGTTCCAGAAGAACGCATATCTATGATCGGCTCCTTCACCTCGCCCATTCCGTTCCATACGCTGTTTACGGGCATGTTGTTCATCCAAATCTTCTACTGGTCGACCAACCAAAACATCACCCAAAAGGCGATGACGGCCCCGACCGTGCAAGAAGCGCAAAAGGGGGTTCTGGCCGCCGCCGTCGTACGCATCCTGATTATCCCTGCCATTGTGGTGATCCCCGGCGTCGTAGCTTACAAGCTTTTCGGAAGCGTGGGAGATGCGGCCTATGGCAAGCTGGTTGCCCATGTGTTGCCGTCGTGGATGTCGGGCGCTTTTGCCGCTATGATGGCCGCGGCCGTGATTGCGCATACCAGTGCCATTCTTAACTCCAGCGTCGCGCTTTATTCCATCGACTTCCATGAGAAGTTCATTGGCGCGGTGAAGAACCATTGGCGCTTGGCGGCGATTGCCTCGGCGGTCCTGACCGTTACCTCCATCGCGCTGGTACCCGTCTTCCAGAATGCCAAGAGCATCATCAATCTGTTGCAAGAGCTGAACGGCCTGTTCTCCATGCCGATCCTGTCAGCCTTTATCGCGGGGCTCTTGTTCCGCAATGTGGATGCACGGGCAGCGATTGCGGGCCTTATCTTTGGCTTCCTGCTCTATGGCTTCCACAATTTCGTGCTCTACAAGCCAGACACCTTGTATCCAGGCGAGACCTTCTATCAGCATATCGGCCTCTACTGGCTGCATTATATCGACGTGATGCTGATCGTGCTGATCACCTCGGTCATCACGGCCTTGAGCGTCAATCGCTGGGTGTTTGGCAATAAGGCCGTGTTCATTTTTAGCGCCAAGGGGCGTGCGATGAGGGCGTTGGAACCATGAGCGGCAAGATCCTTGTTATTGATGAAGGCACCACCTCCACCCGCGTGATGTTGTTTGAAGCCGATGGCACCTGCCTCGGCAGCGCTCAAAAGCCTTTGACCCAGCATTATCCTGCCCCGGGTCTGGTTGAGCATGATGCCGAAGAAATCTGGACGCTCACCCTCGCCTGCGCCCAAGAGATGGTGACCAAGGCCGGTGGCGCTTCGGCCATTGCAGGCATTGGCATCACCAACCAGCGCGAGACCATCGTGTTTTGGGACAAGACGACGGGCAAGCCCTTGGCCCCCGCTATTGTCTGGCAAGACCGGCGGACCGCTGACATGTGTCAGGCCCTGAAAGAACAAGGCCAAGAAGCCATTGTACAGGCCAAGACCGGCCTCTTGCTCGACCCCTATTTCTCTGGCTCCAAGATCGGCTGGGCCTTAAGCAATTGGCCGCAATTGAAGGCAGCGGGCGACAAGCTCGCGGTTGGCACGATTGAGAGCTATCTCGTCTACCGTTTGACCGGTGGCGCGCATATCTCCGACGCGACCAATGCCTCGCGCACCGCGCTGATGGCGATTGGCAGTGCGGGCTGGGACGATGGCCTGTGCGACCTATTCGGTGTGCCGCGCGCCATTCTGCCCCAGATCGTCGATTGCGCCGGACCTCTCGGCCAGACTTTGCCAGAGTTGTTCGGTGGTGCCATTGCCATTTCGGGCATGGCTGGCGACCAACAAGCAGCAACCATTGGCCAAGCCTGCCTACAGCCCGGCCAGACCAAGGCGACCTTTGGCACCGGGGCCTTTGTCCTGACCCAGACCGGGCGGACCCTGCCGCAGTCGAAGAACCGATTGCTCGCCACCATTGCCTGGCAATTAGACGGCGTGCGCCATTATGCTTTGGAAGGCTCGGTCTTTGTGGCCGGAAGCCTGATGCAATGGCTCCGCGACGATTTGGGTCTAATCGAACGAGCTTCCGACTCTGAAGGTCTGGCCCGCAGCGTGGCAGACAATGGCGGCGTCTATCTGGTCCCTGCCCTATCCGGCCTTGGCGCACCGCACTGGCAGCCCCATGCCCGTGGGGCCATTCATGGTCTCAGCTTCTCAGCCAAGAAGGCCCATGTGGTCCGCGCAGCCCTCGAAGCCATGGCCCATCAGACGTATGACCTGATGACCGCCTTTGCCGCCGACGGGGCCGATTGGGCCGAGGTCCGGATCGATGGCGGCATGGTTGCCAATGATTGGATGGCGCAAGACTTGGCCGATATTCTGGCCATCGATGTCGAGCGTCCCCACTTCATCGAGACCACGGCTTTGGGTGCCGCCATGCTGGCCGGGGTTGGCTGTGGCCTCTACGGCTCGCTCGAGGAGGCCGCAATCATGCGGGGCAAGGTTGAGCGGTTTAACCCCGCTATGGCCAATCCGATCCGGCAGACTCGCCTCAGCGGCTGGGCCGATGCCCTGAAGCGCGTCCTCGCTTAAGTCTCTAGATTCAACGCCCTGACAAGCACTCCTGTCATTTTGACAAGGGTGCTTGACATTGTCTCGCCTGTGTGTGACAAGTGTCCTTGTCATAATAGCAAGGAAGCCTGACATATGTCTGCACTTGAAAAACCAAAAGCCATCTTCTCTCCAAAGTGGCTCGTCAGCGTCGGCGCGCTCGCCGTTTGCGGCGGTGCCTTCGGCTATGTCACGGGCGACTGGTTCGCCGAGCGCTTTCCCCATGGCGGGGGATTTAGCTATTTGGCCGAACAAGGCTACCCACCGCTGACGATCATTAGCCTCGTCTTGGGCGGCATCCTGCTCTTCATCTATGTCTGCTCCGCCATCGTCTACGGGCTCGCCATCGTCAATAAGGGCATCGCCAGCAACCGAGTCCTCACCGGCGGACTTGGCGGCAACCCATCCTCCCGCAAGGCCTACCCTTATATTTTCGTCTTTTATGTCGCTTATGCCGCGGTGTTCGGCATTTTGACGCTTTATGCGGCCTCCCCTAATCTTCCGACCAGTTTTGCATGGCCGATGTTCTTGATTGGCCTCGTAAGCAGCATTGCTATGGCCTGGAGCGCGACAAAACTTTGGTTCATTCTGGACGAATTCTTTCGCACGATTTGGGTGGAAGCTTGCGCTTTAGCCTCCTTTATCATGCTGGTAATCGTCTTAATCGTTGCAAGTGCGGTCTCGGTTGGTCTTATGCCAGCGGTGACACTCTATTCCGGACTGGTCCTTTACCAACTCATTTACTTGATTACCTACGGCATCGTCGCAGGCGCGCGTGATCCCAACATGCTCGAGATGGGGGAGCCAGAGGACGCATGAAAAACCGTCTCAAAGTTCTCCGTGCCGAGCGGGATTGGTCTCAATCCGATCTGGCTGATGCGCTCGACGTCTCCCGCCAGACCATCAACGCGTTGGAAACAGGGAAATACGACCCCTCCCTGCCCTTAGCCTTCAAAATTGCGCGTTTATTTGCGCTGCCGATTGAAGCCATCTTTGAGGACACCCTATGAACGACCCCGCCTCCACACCCAAAAAAGCGAAATGGTCGCGACAAGGCAAGATCAATTTCTATATCATTGGCTCTCTCCTGCTCGGCGGTGCTGTTGGTTTCTTGTTGCCTTTCAACGAAGCGAACGGACCCAGCCTTCTGGTGGTCGGACTATTGAGCCTCGCCACGATCATCGCGGTTGCAGCCACCATTTTCTACACCAAGCTGTTGGATGAGTTGGCCCGCCACACGCACGAGGTTGCGCTCTATTGGTCCTCTGTTGTGTCCATCGCGATCTGCTTCGTGCCTGCAACAGCGATCATCGGCTTTCCAAACTTTGAGCTCCCCAGCTTGGAGAGGCTGCTAGCTACTAAAACCCATGCTTTCGCTGCTGGCATGGCCGTGCCCATTTTGATGCTCCTGGTTTTCTATTTCGCGATCTGGACGCATCTTTGGCTCAAACGAAACAGGGCCTGAGCCAGCCCACCCGGACTTTGTTTTACCTCCCTCCCAAACCTTAACGCTTACGAGGATCATGATGATGAAAAAGACTCTCTTAGTAGCCCTGTCGGCTTTCAGTTTTGCCCTGTTCCAAGCCCCATCCGTTCTGGCCCAATCGGCCAAAGCGCCAGCTACCGCACCTGTCAGCCAAAAGGCGACGCCTGCGATGTGGGTCGTGAAGGACCGAGACACCACCATCTATCTATTTGGCACCTTCCACTTGATGGCCCCCGGCATCGATTGGAACCATGGCAAAGTAAAATCCGCCTTCGAAAGCGCAGACACCTTAAAGCTCGAGATTGCAAATCTGGACGCCGAGGCCCCCGCCATTGCCAATCTGATGGCCACCAAAGGCCAATTGCCCGCCGGCCAAACCATTTTTGATGGCCTAACTGAAGCCCAAAAGACGGCCTTAAGCGCCATCATCGCACAAAGTGGGTTTCCACCCGAAGCCATCCAGCAAATGCGGCCTTGGATGGGCAGTCTGATCCTGTCGCTTGGCCTCTATCAAAAGCTGGGCCTCGACCCGAACCAAGGCGTCGACAAAACGCTCGACGGTTTGGCACGCGCCGCCAACAAGCCGGTGGAAGGCTTTGAAACCGGCGCAGAGCAAATTGGCTTTTTTGCCAATCTGACCGACGACCAGCAAAAGGCGATGCTGGTCTCAACCATCGAGGATTGGGACCAAGCCACAACCATGCTGAACGACATGATTGATGCCTGGAAGACGGGTAATGCGGACAAGCTGGGCGATCTGATGAACACCAGCCTGCGCAGCCAGCCTGAATTGTCAAAGCTCATTTTGGCCGATCGCAACAAGCGTTGGGCGGATTGGATCGCTACGCGCATGGCCACGCCCGGCACCGTGTTCGTGGCCGTCGGTGCTGGCCATTTGAGTGGACCAGACAGCGTGCAGGCCTTCTTGAAGCAAAAACGCATCAAGTCCACGCGGGTGAAGACGAAGTAAGCCATTTGCTTCGCCCCCTATGCCCCTCGCCCTCTGGGAGAGGGGCTTGTTACTGCGCGCACTCCAACACCCATAGCCCCGCGTGGAAAACCACCGGGGGTGCGGCTGAGTGAGGGGCCGGGGCGCGTGGTGTGCGCCAAATGAGGTGGGCCAGATTAACGGACTGGCCCGGAATACGACGCAAACCGTGCGCCCCGGCTGAATAAGTGTGTGTGCTCGGGGTGGGTAACGAGGCCACCTTGTGGTGTAGTTCTTCCCCCGCCTAGTACGTAAAGGCCTCATCCTAGAAGCGCGTGCTTCTAAAAATACATAAGGCTTCCCCAAGGCGTCTCAAAGGCATCGCCTAAGTTCTTGACCAAGGGCTTCACACGGCAGTCGGGCACAAGCACACTCGGGCATCAGGACAGCTAATCCCAATGAAACACGAGGTCGCCACTTCAACCTCGATTAATCCCGCTTACCATCCCCAACCGGTGTCGCCGCTGCAGCAACAACGCCCTCTCGTTGGAGATGGGGTGAGGTTACGCCGTGTTTGGATAGAGGGGGATAAGTTTTTATCTATGCTTGCTGAAACACCCCTTCACCGCCTTCGGCGGAGCTTCCCCATGAATGGGGAAGCGGCAGCGGCAGCAGTTGGGACACGCCGCTTCCCCGTTTACGGGGAAGCTGGCCGCGAAGCGGACTGAAGGGGTGTTTCCATCTAGACCGATTTTGGTGAGACAGAAGGATCACCAAAAGGACCGCGCAGCACGAGCTGCGCCTGTCAACGCGTACCGATGCGCAGCTCTTGCTGCGCGTTCCCCTTCACCGCCTTCGGCGGACATCGGCGCATGCGCCGATACCCCGTAAACGGGGAAGCTGGCCGCGAAGCGGACTGAAGGGGTGTTTCCATCTGGACCCATTTTGGTGCAACCTACGTTCCACCAAAATAGATCATCGAGCATGCCCGCGACATCTGGGTCGTCAAGTGCGCAGCTTTGCTGCGTCGCTAAGCGATCCGTTTTCAGAGAAAACGGACACTTGACTACCCAGAGGTCGCAAGAACAATTGAGACAGCGGTTTGGTGAGACAGAAGGATCACCAAAACGCTTCTAGACAGAAAACCCACCAAAAGGACCGCGCAGCACGAGCTGCGCATATGGGCGCGTGAACATGCGCAACTTTTGTTGCGCGGCCCTTTTCCCCCGCCGTCATCCCCGCCGAAGTGCCGGGGCAAACACTGCCGCCCCGTCACGTATCCTCGCGCAATAGCCCTTGGACAAAGCCGCCCATCCAAGGCTGGCGGGCGCGGCGCATGCGTTCGGCTTCGAGGATGGTTTTTAGGCGTGCATAGCTTTGGTCTAAATCTTCATTCACCAGCACATAATCGAAATTTTCCCAGCGGCTGATCTCGCCATAGGCATTGGTCATACGCTTTTTGATCACTTCGGGGCTGTCTTGCCCGCGCGAGATAAGACGCCGTTTCAGCTCGGCCATGCTGGGCGGTAGAATGAAGACTTTCACGACATCATCTGGCGCGGAGGTGCGCAATTGCAGCGCGCCCTGCCAGTCGACATCAAACATCAAATCGCGGCCCGCTTGCAGGATGGCAAAGGCGCTTTCGCGCGGGCTGCCGTAATAATGGTCATGGACTTCGGCCCATTCCAGAAAGCCATCTTGGGCGCGGTGGGCGCGGAATTGGTCTTTATCGACAAAGTGGTAATGCACCCCGTCGCTCTCACCCGGTCTCGGCGCGCGGGTGGTCCAGGATACTGACAAGGCGATATCGGGGTCTTCGTCGACGAGGCGGCGCGACAAGGTGGTTTTGCCTGCCCCCGATGGGCTGACCAAAGCCAGCATCAAGCCGCGACGCATATGGAGATGGAGCTCACTCGACATTGGCTGCCTGTTCTTTCAATTGATCGACATTGGCTTTGAGATCGAGGCCAGCCCGGGTCAGTTCCAGTGCGGCGGCTTTGGCTGTCAATGTATTGGATTCACGGTGAAATTCTTGCGCAAGAAAATCAAGCTTGCGTCCAATGTCGCCGCCTTGTTGCAGGAGGGCACGGGCTTCCCCACTATGGGCACGCAAGCGGTCCAATTCCTCGCGCACATCGGCTTTAAGCGCTAAAGCGGCGGCTTCTTGCAACAGACGTTGCTGATCATAGGGCACATCACCCAAAAGCTCTGCCGCGCGCTTTTGTACCCGGTCGCGAATGGCGACGACTTGGGCTTCTGCGGCGGCTTCGGCCTGCTGGGTGGTCGCCTCAATGCGCGACAACAACGCATTGAACAGGGTGAACAGCCCCTCGCCTTCGCGATGCCGTGCCGCCAGAAGGGCGTCGAGCGCGCTATCTAGGCCGATAATCAAGGCAGCGTCGCGTGCGGCCTTCACCTCATCTGGCTCTACAAAGTCTGCACTTTCCAAGACGCCGCGCAATTGTAATAGGCCATCGAGACTGGGACGTCCTACCCGGCCCTGCTCGATCAAGGCTTGGCCTTCAGAGAGATAGAATTCAATCATGTCCTGATTGACGCGGATCATCGGTCCAATCGTGGTGGTGTCGCGCTTGGTGGCGAGCGAAATTTGGATCGAGCCGCGCTTAAAGCGCTTGGCGCAACCTTCGCGGATTTTGGTCTCGAAAGCTTCGTAGCCGGGCGGCAGTTTGAACTTCACGTCCAGATTACGGCCATTGACGCTGCGCGCTTCCCACGCCCAAGCCACATCGCCAGCTTGACCTTCCGCGCGGCCAAAGCCCGTCATACCCAAAAGCGGCGTCACAGGCTTCATTCGCCACCCCCTAAGAGGTTTTGACTCTTTTTCTCTTGCTCAGCCCGCCAAGCCCGCCAGCGCAGAACATTGCGATTATGCTCAGCATAGGTCTCAGCAAAGACGTGCCCGCCCGTACCATCTGCAACGAAGAAGATTTCACGCGTGCGTGGTGGATTGAGGACCGCGGCCAGAGAATCCTTGCCCGGATTGGCAATCGGCGTGGGTGGCAAGCCTTGGATCACATAGGTGTTCCAAGCATGGGGATTTTCGAGGTCGCTTTTGAAAATCTTCCGGCGCAATGGCGCACCCTTGGTGATGCCGTAAATGATCGTCGGGTCAGACTGCAGCTTCATGCCCAGACGCAGCCGATTGACGAAAACTGCCGCCACACGGGGCCGCTCTTCAGCAATCCCAGTCTCTTTCTCGACGATAGAGGCCAAGGTGATGGCCTCTTGTTTGGTGGCAATGGGAAGATCCGGTGCGCGCTTCAGCCACAATTGATCAATCAAAGCCTGATGGCTCTCCTGCATGCGCTTGACGACGCTGGCGCGCGTCTCGCCGCGCTGGATCGGATAGGTATCGGGGTTCAACGTGCCTTCGGGCGGTGGCGGTGGCAATTTGCCGCTTAAGAAGCGGTTGGCTTCTAACCTTGTATAGATTTGGCTGACGCTCCAGCCTTCCGGTAGCACCACAACGCGCTTGACCCCTTCGCCGCTGGCGAGGATTTTGGCGATGCGACCAGGGGTTGCCCCAGAAGGGATTTCATATTCGGCAATTTTTAAATCTGCGGCAGAACCATTGATGGCAACCGCCAAGCGAAAACCAAGCGCGGAATGCACCAAGCCTTCTTTTTGCAGACGTGCCCCGACAATACTAGCGGAATCACCCTCTTGCACGATGAAGAAGCTCGATTCCCCCTCTTTGGCTTTCGGGCCCGGTCCCAATAGGAACAGGCCCGTGCCGAGGACGAGCAGAATGGACGCAAGGCCCAGCCCGATCCAGATGCGCTGCCACATGGCTTTCGCCTGTGCCGCCTTTTTACCACGCACTTTGGCGACAGGATCGGTCATTAGACCGCTTTCAGGACAAGTGCCGCATTGGTGCCGCCAAAGCCAAAGGAATTGGACAACACAGCTTTAGCCACCACCTTCTTCGCTTCCAGCGGAACGAGATCAATTTGGGTCTCTACCGATGGATTACGCAGATTAAGGGTCGGCGGGGCAATCTGATCGCGCAAAACCAGCAACGAGAAAATCGCCTCAACAGAACCAGCAGCACCCAAAAGGTGACCAATGGCTGACTTGGTTGACGACATTGTCAGGCCGTTGGTATCGGCACCAAACAAACGCTCTACCGCGCGCAATTCGATCTCGTCACCCAAAGGCGTCGAAGTGCCGTGCGCATTGACATAGCCAATGTCTGACGTCGCAAGCCCTGCATCTTTCAGCGCCGAACGCATAGCGCGGAAGCCACCATTGCCGTCTTCAGAGGGGGCGGTGATGTGATAAGCGTCACCCGACATGCCATAGCCTGCGACTTCGCCATAAATCTTGGCGCCACGTGCCTTGGCATGCTCATATTCTTCCAAAACGACGACGCCAGCGCCTTCGCCCAGCACAAAGCCGTCACGGTCCTTGTCATAAGGACGCGAAGCCAAGGCTGGATCGTCGTTAAAGCCATTGGATAGAGCCCGCGCGGCGGCAAAGCCTGCAATGCCAATCTTGCAAACAGCGGCTTCGCAACCGCCGGCAACCATCACATCCGCATCGCCATATTTGATGATACGTGCCGCATCGCCAATGGCATGGGCCCCGGTCGCACAAGCAGTCACGACGGAATGGTTCGGCCCTCTAAAGCCATGCTTGATCGACACATGGCCAGACGTCAAATTGATCAAAGCCGAGGGTACGAAGAAGGGGCTAATCTTCCGATGGCCTTCCTTCTCGAGCAGCAAAGCATTGTCTGCAATGGTGGATAGACCGCCAATGCCAGAGCCAATCATCACGCCTGTGCGCTCTTGCTGTTCTTCGGTTTCAGCAACCCAGCCAGAATCGGCAATCGCCTCATTGGCGGCTGCGACCCCGTATAAAATAAACTCATCGACACGCCGACGGTCCCGCGAGGACATCGCGGTTTCAGGATCGAACGACCCTGCCACATCAGCACCGCCACCACCGCGCCCGGTCGTCCAAGGAACTTCGCAGGCATAGCGGACTGGCAAGTCCGACGCATCAAACGCACTGATGGTGCCTGCCCCGTTTGCACCGGACAACAGGCTTTTCCAAACGAAATCGGCCCCGACCCCGATTGGGGTGACGAGGCCGATTCCCGTCACGACAACGCGACGCATGTTCTGATCAGCCAGCGTTGGCCGAAATGAACTTCACCGCGTCGCCGACGGTTTGGATCTTTTCAGCAGCATCATCTGGAATCTCAACGCCAAACTCTTCTTCAAAAGCCATGACGAGTTCCACTGTGTCGAGGCTGTCTGCGCCAAGATCATCAATGAAGCTCGCATTTTCAACGACTTTTTCCGCATCAGCGTCCAAGTGCTCAATTACGATCTTTTTTACGCGGTCGAAAACGTCAGACATTGTTGGTCCTCGAATCCTGCCGAAATCCCTTCGGCGTTGTTATAGTTACCGTTTTGCCAACATAGCGCCACGGGAGATGAACGAATTAGCACCTTTGGCTTGAGGCCGCTAGCGCCAAAACAGTACCTAAATCATCGCCATTCCGCCATTTACGTGCAAAGTCTGCCCTGTAACATAGCTGGCTTGATCGGATGCTAGATAGACAACCGCTGCAGCAATGTCATCAGGCTGACCAAGTCGAGCGGCAGGAATAGACTTGGTAATGGCTTCTTTCTGGGCTTCATTGAGCGCATCTGTCATAGGCGAGACGATAAATCCTGGCGCGATACAATTGGCTGTAATGCCGCGTGAAGCCAGTTCTTGTGCAATGGATTTGGTAAAGCCGATCATGCCTGCTTTCGACGCTGCATAATTGGCTTGGCCCGGATTACCCGTGACGCCGACCACGGACGTGATTGCAATGATCCGGCCCAAGCGCCGCTTCATCATGCCCTTGGAAGCCGCCCGCGCCAAACGGAAGTAAGAACCCAAATTGACGTCGAGCACGCGCTGAAAATCCTCGTCCTTCATGCGCAGAAGTAAGCCATCCTTGGTGATACCGGCATTGGCCACCAGAATATCGAGCCCGCCAAGCGCTTCTTCGGCTCGACCAATCAGGCCATCAGTCTCAACTGGGTCAGATAGATTGCAGGCCAATGCCACACTACCCGGCAATTCCGCGCTCAACGCATCCAGCGCTTCCTGGCGGGTACCCGATAAAGCCACTTGCGCGCCAGCAGCATGTAAAGCGCGCGCAATCGCCCCGCCTATGCCGCCGGTAGCCCCCGTTACAAGCGCCTTTTTGCCTGTGAGATCAAACATCTGCGTTCCTTCTTTCGTCTAGCTTAAAGAAGCGGCAAAGGCCGCAATTTCATCCGCGCCCGTCAAAGCGATGGAGGTGGCCTCTGGCGCGATCCGCTTGGACATGCCGGTCAAGACACTGCCGGCACCTAGTTCGACAAATTGGGTGGCACCTTGGGCGGCAAACCAGCCAATCGATTCCCGCCAGCGGACGCGACCGGTGACTTGCTCGACCAGCAGCTTAGCGATGGTGTCGGGGTCTTGGGTTGGCGCGACCGTCACATTGGACAAAACGGGCACCACGGGCTTGTTGATGGTGGTCGCGGCCAATGCTGCGGCCATTTCTTCCGCTGCCGGGCCCATCAAAGGACAATGGAAGGGGGCAGAGACCGAAAGCGGAATGGCGCGCGCGCCCATTTCCTTGGCCGCTGCAATCGCAGCATCCACACCTTCTTTCGTGCCAGAGATCACGATGTTTCCGGCATTATTATCGTTCGCCACAACGCAAACACCTACTTTGGCCCCAGCAGCAGCAGCGGCCTCTGCCAAAGCCAAGTCGACTTTGGGGCCAATCAAGCTCGCCATCGCGCCAAGGCCAGGTGCGACCGCGCGCTGCATGGCTTGACCGCGCAGACGCAACAGACGGGCTGCATCGCCAATGGAAAAAGCCCCTGCTGCTGTCAGCGCTGAATACTCGCCCAGCGAATGGCCAGCCACAAAAGCAGCCTTATCGACACCTATGCCAAAATCGGTATGCAAAACGCTTACAACCGCCATGCTGACCGCCATCAAGGCCGGTTGTGCATTTTCAGTCAGCGTCAGGGTCTCAATCGGACCTTCGGCCATCAGGCTCGAGAGCTTTTGCCCAAGCGCGTCATCAATCTCTGCAAAGACCTGCTTTGCGGCGGGGAATGCTTCGGCAAGGGCAACACCCATACCGACGCTCTGGCTACCTTGGCCGGGAAATTGGAAAATCAGCATGATTTGGCGTTAGCCTCGCAGGCCCGTTTAGGCAAGTGGGGCGAGATTTCGGCTAAGCTTATCGAGCCAGTCCATCCCAAGCCAGCCAAGCGGCAATGCCCACCAGCGCTGCGGTGAAAAAGATGTTGAGATAGGTGCGTCTTTTGCCTGCACTCAGCCACGGGCGCAGGCCACCGGCGGCCAAAACGATGGCCAAGTGAACCCCGGTTGCGACCCCTATATGGGTAAGGCCCAGCCAAAGGCTTTGCAGCCAAACCTGCTCGCCCTGCCCCTCGACAAAGCGGGGCAAGAGCGTGACGTAAAACAAGGCGGCCTTTGGGTTTAGGATATTGAGGGTGAGACCGCGCATAAAATGCCGCCCGGCATGGGTGGCTGTCTCTTCACCCTCGCCTATGCCCGCCTCGCCAGTTTGTCTGGCCCTTTCAATCCAGGGCTCAAAAGCCAGATAAACCAGATAAAGAACGCCCAGCCAGCGTAGGCCCGCCAATAATTGGGGTTGGGCCGCCATGAGGGCACCGAGACCTGCAATTGCCGCGACCAGATAGAGGCATAGGCCCAGTGCGATCCCCAAGACCGCCTGCAGGCCCGCTGCCCGGCCCTTGTCCAATGTCAAAGTCGCCAGCCACGCCATATTGGGCCCGGGCGTCAGCTCCAACAGCGCCACGACAAGCAAAAACTCCATCCAGCTGAGTGTCACGTGTCCTGCCGCCTTTTCCGATTGCTTGGCGACCACCTTCGCTGCGCTAAATCCTTTGCGCAAGGCCGGATTGAGTGGGCGTACTGCGCGCCACCCCTTCCCTTTTCCACAGATAAGTGCTTTACGCCCCGCTTCACTGATTGCGGTCCGCCCGCATGAGCGACTTCGTGTGCCTAATAAGCAATTCAGCACGAGGAAGCTGCGACGCGGAACCATCAGGTGGTTTAGTCCCCGCTGAACCATTTGCCGCAATCGCCTGGGGCGCATCTAACGGAAATGGATTCTCATGCCGTTCTACGAACATATCATTATTTCGCGGCCAGATATCTCGCCGCAGCAAGTTGACGAGCTGGTTGAAGGCATCACCACCTTGATCGCCGAAAAGGGTGGTAAAGTTGGCAAAGTCGAATATTGGGGCCTGCGCAACTTGGCTTACCGGATCAACAAAACCCGCAAGGGCCATTATTCGTTGATCAATATCGATGCTCCAGCCGCAGCGGTCCATGAAATGGAACGCCTGCAGCGCATCAACGAAAATGTCATGCGCTACATGACCATCGCCGTTGAAGAGCTCGAAGAAGGTCCTTCGCCTATTTTGGCCCGTCGTGAACGCGACGAAAAGAAACAGCGCGCTCGCACTGAAACCAACGGGATGGATTACTGATCATGACTTCCAAGTTCACCATCTCCAACCTGCCATCGCGTCGTCCGTTTGCACGCCGCCGTAAGGTTTGCCCATTCTCTGGCGATCAAGCGCCAAAGATCGACTTCAAAGACGTGAAGCTGTTGCAGCGTTACTTGTCCGAAAAGGGCAAGATCGTTCCATCGCGCATCACTGCCGTCAGCCAAAAGAAGCAACGCGAACTCGCTAAGGCGATCAAGCGCGCCCGCGTTTTGGCTCTTCTTCCCTATCACGTCGTTTAAGGAGACGCCGACATGGACATCATCCTGCTCGAACGCGTCGGCCGCCTTGGCGGTATTGGCGACATCGTATCGGTAAAGCCTGGCTATGCGCGCAACTATTTGTTGCCGCAAAAGAAAGCCCTGCGCGCTACTGAATCCAACAAGAAATTGTTTGAACTGCAACGTACGGCTCTTGAGACCCGTAACGCAGAAGCCCGTGCAGCAGCGGAAGCTGCTTCTGAAGGCTTGGCAGGTCAGGCATTCTTGCTGATCCGCGCTGCTGGCGAAAGTGGCCAATTGTACGGTTCGGTTGCCGCTCGTGATATCGCAGAAGCAGCCAATGCCGCTGGCTTCCACGTTGCACGCAACCAAGTCCAGCTCGACACGCCAATCAAGGCGATCGGCTATCAGACCGTGAAGATCCGTCTTCACCCTGAAGTCGAAGTTGAAGTCTTCATCAACGTGGCTCGCACGCCAGATGAAGCAGAGCGTCAAGCTAAGGGCGAAAACGTCATCAATTCGCAATTTGACGAAGATCGCGTCGCCGCAGCTGAACAAGCCGCTGAGATCGCCGAGAACGCGGTGCAATTGGACGGCTACGAAGCCTAGGCTTCTGCCCGTCGGGCATGCATTCAAAACTGAAAGCCCCGCAGGATCACTTGCGGGGCTTTTGTTTTGCCAATTCCTAAGCTTAGGATCGGTCAGCCAAGTGGCGGAAGCGGGATAAGGAGAATTTAAGACAATTCGCATAGAATCTCTGCATGAATGATCCGCGTGCATCCGCCGAAGATTTAGAATCTGCTGAACTGGTGGCGATTTACGCCCCAATGGCCCGTGCTTACGCCCTGATTTTGGGCATTTATTACATTCTGCTGACTGGCGCTCACCTTTTGGTTCTAAAAGGAAACTTGGCTGTCGTGATGGCCTGCGTTGCGGCGACGTCTGGCGCTTTGATTCTAACCTTGCGCTTTACCTTGCTGCGCGAGGTCAAGAAGCTGGAGTATGTTGGGTTAAGCGTCTTTCTGGTGAATGTGCTGGCCATCACCAATGTTGTGATCCACGCAAGCTATGCTGGTGATGAAATCCAATTTGTCTATTTGCTGATGCTGGCCTTTGGCAGTGCAATTTTGGGCCCGACACTGGGTGTCGTTGGCGCCACCCTTGCGCTTGTGGCATTGGGGGCTGCATTCCTGACCATTACGGGCATGGAAGCCATGATTGTGAACAAGGTTTTCACCGGGGTGACGGCGGTTGTCGGCAGCTTTGCCGCATCCATCTTCCTGCATCGCATGGTTCGAAGCCAAGTCGATTTTCGCGTCCAATCACAAGACTTGCTTGAGATTGTTGAACGCGAGCGCTTACGCGCCCAGACCATGGCCGATGAAGCGGACTTTGCCAATCGCGCCAAGACGGACTTTTTGGCCAATATGAGCCATGAATTGCGCACGCCCCTCAATGGCGTCGTCGGGATTGCCAATACGTTGGCGACAACCCAACTAGACAAACAACAAAGAGAGATGGTCAATCTGATCGATGCATCGGGTCGGACCTTGGCACGCCTCTTGTCCGACATTCTCGACTTCTCGAAGATCGAAGCGGGTAAAGTGGAAGTTGAGCGCGCACCGTTTGATTTGCGCGCGGAGCTCGATGCCTCTGCCCTTCTCTTGCAAACCTATGCAGCCGACAAAAAACTGCAGTTTGATGTGACCTATGGCGAACATGCACGAGGCTGGTTCTATGGCGATGCCACGCGGATCAAGCAAATCGTGGCCAATCTGGTATCCAATGCGGTCAAGTTCACCGACCAAGGTGAAGTCCACGTCTTTATCAATTGGTCTGAGGCCTCTGAAATCCTCGAGATCAAAGTCGTGGATACCGGGATTGGCTTCGATAAGGAAACTGGACGGCGCCTATTCCAGCGCTTCATTCAAGCTGATACCTCGATCACACGTCGCTTTGGTGGCACGGGCCTTGGGCTTGCCATTTGTCGCGGCCTGATTGAGGCCATGGGCGGGGGCATGAATTGGGAGTCAGAGCCCGGTGAAGGCTCGACCTTCATCGTGCGCATTCCGCTAGAGCGCGAAGAGGCCCCGAGGCTAGTGGGTTCTACAGACACCATGCTCGATCCTGTTGCGCCATCCCAAGAAGCGCCGCTTCGGATTTTGGCAGCCGAAGATCACCCAACCAACCAGAAAGTGCTGCGTCTGATCTTAGAGCCCTTAGGCGTCGATCTGACGATGTGCGACGATGGTATGGCCGCGCTCAAAGCCTATCAATCCAGTCACTTCGACGTGGTCTTGATGGATATGCAAATGCCCGTCATGGACGGACTGACCGCGACCATAGCCATTCGCGAGCACGAAAAAGCCCATCATTTGCCGGCGACCCCCATCGTCATGGTAACCGCCAACGCGATGCGCCAGCATCGCGATCAAGCGATTGAAGCGGGTGCCAATAGCCATTTGGCCAAGCCCTTCACCCCTGCTTCACTGATGAGTGCCATTGAAGCCGCGCTCGCAGAAGGGCAAGGCGCGGACGACATTGAAGGCGTTACGTCAAAAACGGCCGTAACGGCAACGCCCGCACAACTATCCACAGATGAAAAATTGCTGGGGATGTTCTAGCCTCGTTCTGCGTCGCACAGGTGATTCGCTGCGCGACACCTGAAAGAGTGCGACATGGCTGATGGAAACCTTACCCCGCTCGATCCCGCCCGTGTACTCCGCACGGCCCCGCATAATTTGGACGCCGAACAAGCCCTGATTGGGGCTATTTTGGTGGATAACCAAGTGACGAGCCGGATTGGCGACATGCTGAAGCCGTCGCACTTCTATGATCCGGTCCATGGCCGGATCTATGACACCATCACGCGCATGATCCAAAAAGGCTCGTTGGCCGATGGCATCACCTTGCATGCCAAGTTCAGCCAAGATGGGGCTTTGAAGGATATTGGTGGCGCAGCCTATTTGGCGACCCTAGTGGATGCAGCGGCAGACCCTGCTGCGGCTGCCGATTATGGCAAGCTGATCTTTGACTTGGCCGTGCGACGCGACCTGATCCGCATCGGGTCAGAAATGATGGCCGATGCCACCGACCATGAAGATGGGATGGAGGGGGGCGCGCGCCTGATCGAGACTGCGGAAAAGAAGCTCTATTCATTGGCAGAGACCGGCCAACTCAATCAGGGCTTCAAAAGCTTTGCCGCATCGCTCGCGGCAACCATCGATATTACCGCCGCAGCATTCAAACGCGACGGTCAATTGATCGGGGTGCCAACGGGCCTAAATGAGATCGACCGGATGTTGGGCGGTTTGCACAAGTCAGACTTGTTGATCCTCGCCGGGCGGCCTTCAATGGGTAAAACCGCACTAGCCACCAACATCGCTTTCAATGCAGCCAAACGTTTCAAGCGCGAAGCAAAGCCAGATGGGTCGTTTCAGACCATTGATGGTGGCGTCGTGGCATTCTACTCGCTCGAAATGTCGGCCGAACAGCTGACCATGCGTCTTCTGGCCGATTATACGGCCATCGGCTCTGACCGCATGCGTCGTGGGGACTTGGACAAGGACGAATATGCCAAGCTGCGCGAGGCGGCGATCGATCTGCAAAGCCTGCCGCTTTATATTGATGACACGGGCGGTCTGTCGATTTCGGCCTTGGCGGCGCGCGCACGACGCCTGCAGCGTCAGCACGGCCTTGATTTGATCGTGGTGGATTATCTCCAGCTTGTGACCACCAGCGGCTCCAAACGCTCGGAAAACCGGGTGCAGGAAGTCAGCGAAATCACCCAAGGCCTCAAGGCCCTTGCCAAGGAACTGCAGGTTCCCGTCATCGCCTTGTCGCAGCTGTCGCGCCAAGTTGAAAACCGCGAAGATAAGCGGCCCCAATTGGCCGACTTGCGGGAGTCAGGTTCGATCGAACAAGACGCCGACGTCGTAATGTTCGTGTATCGTCATTCCTACTATCTCGAACGCCAAGAACCCAAGCCTGGCACGACCGAGCATTTCCAGTGGCAAGAAGAAGTCAGCGAAATGCGCAACGTCGCTGAGGTCATCATTGGCAAGCAGCGCCATGGCCCGATTGGCAAAGTCCGCGTTGGCTTCCAAGCCGAGCTGACCAAATTCACCAATCTTGATTCCAGCGGACGATATGAGAGCTTGGATGAGTGAGTCAGTCTCAGGGTTCCCGCGTCATAGCCAGTTGAAGATTGATCTGGGGGCTTTGGCTCGCAATTGGGCTTTCTTTGCCGAAAATGCGCAAGGGGCAGAGTGTGCGGCAGTGGTGAAGGCCAATGGCTATGGCCTAGGCTTGGCCGAGGTGTCTCAAAGCCTTGCCGATGCCGGTTGCAAAACCTTCTTTGTCGCGCACGCGTTTGAAGGGGAAAAAGCGCGGCATGCTTTGGGTCCAGACCCAGTTATTTATGTTCTCAACGGGGTGATGGCAGACGAAGTCAGCGCCTTTTTGGCTGGCGACCTGCGTCCTGTTCTCAATGATGTCGGCCAAGTCCAGTTGTGGGCGGAAGCGGGCCTTGGGCAACCTGCGGCCTTGCACATTGATACGGGCATGAACCGATTGGGGCTGAGCGAGGAAGATATCGACCGCGTTGAAGAAACCATCTTCACCTTAAATCTTGCGCTGATCATGAGCCATTTGGCCTGTGCGTCCGATCCGCAACATCCTAAGAATGGCATGCAACGCGATGCCTTTGTGTCGCTGGCCGCGCGGTTACCCCCTGCCCCCTTGTCGCTTGCGGCTTCAGCAGGAATTTTGCTTGAAGGGGATTATTGCTTTGATCTGGTTCGTCCTGGCATCGGCCTTTATGGCGGCGGCCCGTTCGACCAAGACCCTGTACCTTTAGAGCCTGTCGCCACTTTGGAAGCCCCCATCATCCAGCTACGCAGTGTCGGCCCTGGCGACACGGTGGGCTATGGCGCGACCTGGCAAGCCGATCGTCGTCGCACAATCGCGACAATTGCCCTAGGCTATGCAGACGGCTTTCTACGCTCAGGTTCTAACCGAGGCTTTGCGATTTTGGGTGGGGCGGTTTGCCCAATCGTCGGGCGGGTCTCCATGGACTTGATTACACTGGATGTCTCCAGTGCCGGCAGCGCGGCAAAAATCGGCGCGATGGCGCAATTCCTCGGTCGTGCAGCCCCTCTCGACGCCCAAGCTCAAGCGCTCGACACAATTCCCTACGAAATCCTGACCCGGCTAGGGGATCGCTTTGAGCGCTCCTATCTGGAAGGCTGATTAGGCATGGCAAAAGCGCAATCTGTTTTCGTCTGCCAGTCCTGCGGGGCAGTCCATGCCCGTTGGCAAGGGCGCTGCGAAGCCTGTGGCGCGTGGAACACCATTGTCGAAGAAGCGCGCGAGAGCCCGCAAGCTCTCAGCCCCTCGGCCCGCGCACGTGGCAAAGGCCCGGGCCTCGCGTTTCAGGCCTTGGACGGTGTTGCCCAAGCCCCGCCCCGCCTTGCCACAGGTATAGACGAATTTGACCGCGTTTGTGGTGGCGGGTTGGTGGAGGCGTCGGCCATTCTGGTCGGCGGCGACCCTGGCATCGGGAAATCAACCTTGCTGCTCCAAGCTGTGGCGGGCGCGGCCACACGCGGCATCAAGTCGGTTTATGTCTCTGGCGAAGAAGCCATTGCTCAAATCCAAGACCGAGCGCGTCGTATGGGGATTGAGAAGGCACCGGTGCAATTAGCGGCCGAGACCCGCCTTGAAACCATCCTTGAGGCTCTCAAGCACGAAAAGCCGCAACTCGCCATCATCGACTCGATCCAAACGGTGTGGACGGAGACGCTCACCGCGGCACCGGGCACTGTCGCGCAAGTGCGCGCCTGCGCCCATGAATTGGTGCGCTATGCGAAGAAAGCGGGCACCGCCATTATCCTCGTTGGCCATGTCACGAAGGATGGCCAAATCGCCGGCCCCCGCGTGGTTGAACATTTGGTCGATGCCGTCTTGCAATTTGAAGGCGAGCGCGGCCATCATTTCCGCATCTTGCGCGGTCTCAAAAACCGCTTTGGCCCAACGGACGAAATCGGCGTGTTTGAGATGGGGGACGCGGGTCTGCGCGAGGTCACCAATCCCAGTCAGTTGTTTCTGGATAATCGTGGCCATGCCCGCCCTGGCAGTGTGGTTTTTGCTGGCATTGAAGGGACGCGTCCGGTTCTGGTAGAAATTCAAGCGCTCGCCTCGCCTACCGCCTTTGGCGCGCCAAGACGGGCGGTGGTCGGCTGGGACACCACGCGCCTTGCCATGATCCTCGCCGTACTTGAAACCCGCTGTGGCTTGGCTTTTGGTGGCAGAGATGTCTATCTGAACGTCGCGGGCGGCCTCAAGATTAGCGAGCCCGCCGCTGACCTCGCCGTTGCCGCAGCCCTTGTCTCTGCGCTCTTTGATCAGGCCTTACCTGAGGATTGCGTTGTGTTTGGCGAGATTGCGCTGTCGGGTGATGTCCGCCCTGTCAGCCGGGCTGACGCCCGCCTTAAAGAAGCCGAGAAGTTAGGCTTTACTCAGGCCTTCCTTCCTCGGGCTGCTTCGTCTAACACCACCGCAAGCACTGCAAGCCAAGCCCGCCGACTCGTGGCAGGGCAATCCGGTGTGAAGCACCGCGTGATTGCCACAGCAGCCGACCTTGTGGCGACCATCACAGGACAGGAATATCCCGAGACGCCTTAGTCTCTTTTGGAGCAGTGTGTATGAACGGATTTGATATCGTCATTCTTGGGATTGTGGCGATTTCAGCTCTTTTGGCTTTTGCTCGCGGGTTCGTCCGCGAGGCCTTGTCGATGGCGGCCATGTTCATTGCAATTCTGGCCGTATTATGGGGTTTTCCAGTGTTCCGCGAGCCGATGCGCGGGATTATCGAGACGGGTTGGCTGGCCGATGCCGCCACCGTCGGAGGAATCTTCATTCTGGTCTATATCGCCGTGCGGGTCGCAACCGGGCGTATCCATGAATGGATCCATGATTCAGAACCTTTGGGCATTTTGGACCGGACGGCTGGTCTGTTGTTTGGTGTGGCGCGCGGTTTTGCCCTTGTCGGCGTTGCCTGCTTGGTTGTGACCTCTATTGCGCCGCCAAGCATGTTGCCGAAATCGTTTCAGGCGGCAAAATTCTACCCGATGGTGATGCTGACCGCTGACGCTTTAAAGCATTTGGCACCGCAGGCCGGACAAGCCGCAACCAATATGGCCCGAGGTGCTGCCTCGGCCGGTGAAGACCTAGCTCATTCGCGCAAAGCTGATACAGCAAATGTGCTGGATTCATCCGTAGACGGCGAGCCCGTAAAGGCTCAAAAGGCCCCCACTTGGACCGTGCGTCCAACCAACTCAGTGACCCCTGACCCGGAGAGCGAAAAATGAACCCTCAGTGCTATGGGCAAGACGCGCAAGCCGGTGCGACCGGCGTCGGTGGTGACATTGAAGCTTGGCTGGACCCGCATGAAGATCGGCTGCGCGAAGAGTGTGGCGTCTTCGGCATCGCCCACAATGCCGAAGCAGCAGTTCTGACCGCCCTTGGCCTGCACGCGCTGCAGCACCGGGGCCAAGAAGGCTGCGGCATCGTCACCTTTGACGGGGCGCTTTTCCATAATGAACGCCACATGGGCTTGGTAGGCGACCATTTCACCGGCAATGATTTGATGAACCGCCTGCCCGGGCAAAATGCCATTGGCCATGTGCGCTATGCGACCCAAGGCGGGACTATCCTGCGCAATATCCAGCCCTTGTTTGCCGACCTTTCGGGCGGCGGCATTGGGGTGGCGCACAATGGTAATTTGACCAATGCCCGTAAGTTGCGCGAACAGCTGGTTGAAAACGGGGCGATTTTCCAATCTACCTCTGATACCGAAGTCATCCTGCAATTGATCGCCCGCTCGCGCGCGCCCCGCATGATTGAGCGCTTTGTTGATGCCCTGCATCAGATCGAAGGCGCTTATGCTTTGGTTGCTTTGACCAATAAGAAGCTGATTGGCGCCCGCGATCCCTTAGGCATTCGCCCATTGGTTCTAGGTGACCTCAATGGCTCACCGGTTTTAGCGTCGGAGACCTGTGCGCTGGATATGATTGGCGCGACCTTTGTGCGCGAAATCGAAAATGGCGAAGTGGTCGTCTGTTCTGAAAATGGCGTGGAAAGCATCAAGCCATTTGGCCAGCGTGCGCCACGGCCTTGCGTGTTTGAATTCGTTTATTTCTCGCGGCCAGACTCGGTCGTGGACGGCAAGTCTGTCTATGACGTCCGCAAGCGTATGGGCATGCGCTTGGCGCAAGAAACCAAGATTGAGGCCGACGTCGTCGTCCCCGTCCCGGATTCTGGCGTGCCAGCTGCCTTGGGCTATTCAGAAGCTTCGGGCATTCCCTATGAGCTCGGGATTATCCGCAACCATTATGTCGGCCGCACCTTTATTGAGCCGACCCAACAAATCCGGACGCTTGGCGTGCGGCGCAAGCACTCGGCTAACCGAGGTGTTTTGGAAGGCAAGCGCGTGGTGTTGGTGGACGATTCCATCGTGCGCGGCACCACCTCGCGTAAGATTGTGCAAATGGTGCGCGACGCGGGCGCTAAAGAAGTGCATTTGCGCTCCGCCTCCCCCGCCATCCAATGGCCAGACTTCTATGGCATTGATATGCCTGACCGGGATCAATTGATTGCCGGACATAAGAGCGTTGCCGAGATGGCGGAAATCTTAGGCGTTGATTCCTTGGGCTTCCTGTCGGTTGACGGGCTCTATTGGGCACTCGGCGAAGCCACCCGCAACCCGCATGCGCCGCGCTATTCTGATCATTGCTTCACCGGCGATTATCCAACCCGACTGGTCGATTTCGACCGCTCGCAATCGGATAAGGACCATCAATTGTCCTTCTTGGTTGAAGCCTAAGACTTCCACACAGCGAGAAAATCCATGACCGATACGAAAGTCGTCCTTGTAACCGGGGCAAGCCGGGGCATCGGCCGTG
>NZ_JBMLTR010000091.1:0-1221 GCF_049239865.1 Aquidulcibacter sp. | reverse complement strand
GCGTTGATGCTCCTATGTTCGTCAAGCGGGAATTTGAGTTGATTTTGTTGCGCAGAGTGCGGTGTAGACTTCGCGCACGATGTACCTTTTGATGCAGCGGACGATCTCGCGCCTGGTTTTGCCTTCTGCTGTTCGCCGGGCGGCGTAGGCTTTCGTTCTATCGTCGTCGCGCATCCGAACAACGGCGACACGATAGATGGCAGCATTGGCCTGTCTGTTGCCGCCACGGTTCAATCGCATTCGGGTTGTCTTTCCACTGGAAGCCGGGATCGGGCAGATGCCGCAGAGCTTTGCAAGTGCGGCTTCGGATCGGATGCGTTCAGGATTATCGCCTACCAAGATTAGCATTTCGGCCACAGTCAATGTTGAGATGCCGTGCGACTTCATCAGTTTGGGCGCTTTGTCAGCGACCAAGCGTTCCAATTCGGCTTCGTGGATCTGGATCTCCTCATGAAGTGCTAGCCACCGCTGAGCAAGGGCTCGCAGGGCCGCCTTTGCCGATGCGGTCGGGGAAGTAATCTCGCCAGGCCGTAGTGCTGAGATGTGGCGAACCAGAGTGATCGGTCCACGAATCTGGTCAAGGCTGGCGCGCAGCTCCGCCGGCGCGTTTATAATCAGTGTTTTAAGAGTAATCATGGCTTGAGACTTGGACTTGACGGCGCTGTCTCGCGCAATTTTTATATGGCGGATCATCTCAGAAGCCCCGCTCTGAGTTTTTGCCAGGGCGGTAGCCTGCCCGTTCAGCACCGACTTTGCAGCGCTTTCTGCATCCAGAATGTCGGATTTGCCATGAAGGTAGCGGAGTTGGCGATTGGGACGAATGACGTCCAGGACAGTGTGTCCCTTTGTTTGCAGATCTCGGGATAGACCAGCGCCGTAAGAGCCAGTGCCTTCGATACCAAAGGCTTTGACAGGGCCAAATCCTGTTGCCCAAGCCTCCAGACTGCGATATCCCTGACGCGTGGTCGGGATCGTCATCGTGCCTAACCGCGTGCCCTGCGTGTTGATCGCGACAGCGATATGACTTGATTTGTGCGTGTCGACGCCAATGATGATCTGGTCCATGTTTTTCTCTTGGTTAAAACTGCGCCCAGGCATCGATCGAAGAGGACAGGACTGTGAAGGTACGCAACCGTCAGGCTCCTATGAAGTCACATCTCGCCCGCTGCCGGGGCAACCTGATGGTCGACAAGTCAACGCAATGACACGAAGTCAATCGTA
>NZ_JBMLTR010000090.1:0-9579 GCF_049239865.1 Aquidulcibacter sp. | reverse complement strand
CTTCTTGCGGATGCACCAACGCCCCGATGAAGGAAAACGCGTGCCAATCCCAAATACCAGCCTTTTGATGGTCGACAATGTCGGTCAAATTCAGGCTACCGACGACCAGAAGCACGGTGATCAACACAAAGCCGATGGAGACCTCATAAGATACCATTTGTGCGGCAGAACGCAGCGAGCCCAAGAACGGGTATTTCGAGTTCGACGCCCAGCCACCCATGATGATGCCATAAACACCCAAGGACGACATGGCGAGCAAGTACAAAATCCCGACATTCATGTCTGAAATCACCCAGCCAGGCGCAAACGGCACAACGGCATAGGCGACAAAGGCAAGCGTAATCGTGATCAGAGGGGCGAGGATAAAGACGGTCTTATTCGCGCCAGCTGGAATCACGATTTCCTTGACGACGAATTTCAAGAAGTCCGCAAAGCTTTGCAACAAGCCGAAGGGGCCAACCACGTTTGGCCCTTTGCGCATCATCACGGCTGCCCAGACCTTGCGGTCAAACAACAGGATGAAGGCCAAGGTCAAAAGCAGCATGACCATGATCGCCAAGATCTGGCCTGCCCCACCAATCACGCCCCACAACGGGCCCCAATCGCGAACGAGATCCTGCATGGGCCCCTACTCCGCTGCTATCGCAGCCACAGAGGCTGCTTTCTTGGCTGCCGAGCATTCAGCCATGATTTGGCTGGAGCGGGCAATCGGATTGGTGAGATAGAAGTCGGTGATGGCGCTGGTAAAGGGTGCAGCATCCACATCGCCTGCAACGCCCAACAGCTTCAACTCCAATGGCGTGCTGCCCCCTGGGGCAAAATCCAGACCAGCAAAGCTGGGACTGTCGGCCATCAGCTTGGCGCGAAGCGCGTCGAGATTGTCATATGGCAAGGTTTTGCCAAGCAGAGCGGAGACGGCGCGGAAGATCGCCCAGTCTTCGCGGGCATCGCCCTTGGGGAATACCGCCCTGCGTGCTTGTTGCACGCGGCCTTCGGTGTTCACATAAGTGGCGTTCTTTTCGGTATAAGCCGCGGCTGGCAGGATCAAATCCGCCTGCTGTGCGCCTGCGTCGCCATGGCTGCCGACATAAACCACAAAGGTTTCGGCAGGTGCTTTGACTTCATCGGCACCCAACAGGATCAAGGTGTCGAGCGCGCCTGCTTCCAGCATCTGGGCGGTGGACAGGCCTTGGTCTGCGGGCAAGAAGCCCAAGTCCAGCGCGCCAACGCGGCCAGCGGCCTGGTGGACAACGTTCCAGCCGTTCCAGCCCTCGCGGACGATCTTGGCCTTCATGCCAATTTCAGCGGCGAGCTTCAGGACTTGTGCACCATCAGGACGGGTCAAGGCATCCATGCCGAGGATCAGCATCGGACGTTCAGCCTTGGCAAAGCGCTTGAAGAAATCGCCCTTGCCCTTGGCCAAATCCGCCAAAGTCTTTGGCCCTGCGCCGACATGCTCATAGGCATAGGTCAGGTCATTTGCCTCACCCACGACGCCGATCAAGTCGAGCGTGCCGCGCAACCACGTCTTGCGGACCCGCGCATTGATCAGCGGGGCTTCAAGACGCAAGTTAGAGCCGATGATCAGCAAGGCATCGGCATCTTCAATGCCCATAATGGTGGTGTTGAACAAATATTCGCCGCGTTGACCCGACAGGCCAATCGCGGCGCCATCTTGGCGGCAATCGGTATTGGCGACGCCCAAGCCTCGCAACAGGTCCAAAGCGGCTTTCAAGCCCTCTGCATCATTCAAGTCACCGGCAATTGCGCCAATCTTGGCTGCATCGCCCTTCAAGCGCGCTGCCAAGGCTTCCAAAGCTTGAGGCCAGCTGACGGGTGCCAATTTGCCATTGGTTTTGAGATAGGGTTTGTCGAGGCGCTGACGGCGTAGGCCATCGACCGCATGACGCGACTTATCCGACAGCCATTCCTCATTGATCTCTTCATTGAGGCGCGGCAGCACGCGCAGCACATCATTGCCACGCGCATCGACGCGAATGTTGGAGCCGACCGCATCCATCACATCGACGGTTTCAGTCTTCTTCAACTCCCAAGGCCGCGCATTAAAGGCATAAGGCTTGGAGGTCAGCGCGCCGACCGGGCAGAGATCGACGACATTGGCCGACAGCTCGCTCGTCAAGGATTGCTCAAGATAGGTGGTGATTTCCATATCTTCGCCGCGACCAATGGCCCCAAGCTCTGACACGCCAGCCACTTCGGTCGCAAAGCGGACACAGCGTGTGCATTGGATGCAGCGCGTCATCACTGTTTTGACCAAGGGGCCCATATTCTTTTCTTCAACCGCGCGCTTATTCTCATCATAGCGCGAACCAGCCCGGCCAAAGGCCACGGCTTGGTCTTGCAGGTCGCATTCCCCGCCTTGGTCGCAAATCGGGCAGTCCAGCGGGTGATTGATCAAGAGGAATTCCATCACGCCTTCGCGTGCGGCCTTCACCTTCGAAGACTTGGTGACAACAACGGGTGGCTCACCATTTGGGCCGGGTCTTTGGTCTTTGACCTGCTGGGCGCAAGACGCCACAGGCTTAGGCGCACCTTTGACTTCGACCAAACACATGCGGCAATTACCAGCCACACTTAAACGCTCATGATAACAGAACCGTGGAATTTCTGCCCCTGCGGCTTCGCACGCTTGCAACAGCGTGTAATCGCCAGGCACATCTACTTCGGTTCCATCGACGACGATTTTCGTCATCTTCTCGCCCCATCGTTTGAAACAGACTCAGCCAAGCTGACCCGCCGTCCGCCGAGATACGACGCTACGACCCAAATTGCCACCGCCAAACTCACCCCAAAACCAGCAAAAATCCAGCCAGATACAGCAAGCTCATAAACCAGCGCCAAAACGATCCACGCCGCGATGGATAGGGGGGCGAAGATCGCAAGGATCAAGCGCAAAATCAGACAGGCTTGGCAGGGCTGCTTCATAGGGGCGATGCACTTTTACAAGCGTTTGCGGGCGATCATTATGCTTAGATCAGTTTGCGTGCATGTCGATGTATTTGTCGGTTTGTGCCACAGGTTTGTATTGCCAAATGGCAGCATTTGATATATATACTGCCAAATGGAGATAGCTATGCTGACTTTAGAGCGCATTGAAACATCTGGCCCCGCATTCCGCGCAGACCCTATCACGCAGGATGAAGGTGCCGCCATGTTTCGGGCGGCGCTCAATCTGTTCGACAAATGGGATGTGACGGACGAACAGGCCGCCGTTTTATTGGACATGCCCGTACGCACCTATCGGCGTTGGAAGGCAGAGGGGCCGGGTCGTCTGTCGCGCGATGGGCGGGCGCGCCTGTCGAATCTCTTAGGCATCCACAAAGCGCTTCGCATCATCTTTACCGAGGCGGCGCGCGGCTATACTTGGATCAAAGCGGCCAATTCAGCCTTTGGCGGCGCGAGTGCGCTCGACATCATGCTGGGCGGTGAGTTGACCGACTTGATGCGCGTGCGCCGCTATCTCGATGCGGAGCGGGCGGGTTGGTGAGTGAGGTGGCCGATATCCCGGTGTCTCACATTTCTTGGAAAAGCGCGGTTCGGATTATCCGCTCGAGCTTCCCACCCATTGATTTATTTGAAGATATTGCCGCCCCCGAAGATTGGGCTCTGCTAATCTCAGCCGAACAAAAGACCAATCCTCGCATCATGGCATCCATCGGCAATCTCGATCTTGTGCCGATCGCGCGTCGCGTGGGTGGCCCTGGTGCCAGCTATCTCATGGCTCCCTTCACGCATGTCAGCCCCGATAGGCCGAGCCGCTTTAGCAATGGCACGTTTGGCGTGCTTTATGTCGCCGCCCAGTTCAACACCGCGCTGTTTGAGACGATCCATCACCATGCTCGTTTCATGGCACGCACTGGGGAATCAGCCGGCTGGACCTCGCAATTTCGAGAGATCATCCTGTCCGTCGACGCAGATTTGCATGATTTGCGTTTAGATGAACCCGAGCATCCGTCCGCCCTCGATCCCAATTCTTATGTCGCGTCGCAAACCTTGGCGGCAAGCTTGAGGGCCGCAGGCTCTGACGGGATCATCTATCCCAGCGTTCGCCATGCAGGTGGGGAATGTGTTGGCCTCTTCTATCCAGATTGTGGCGCTAACCCCCTGCAAGGCCGCCACCTCGCCTATCATTGGGACGGCGAGCGCGTTGATCTGGTTCGTGATGCGGGGACAGGCGAGGTATTTCGCGTGGTGGAGACGCCCTAATCTCGCACCAAAATAGCCTAATGCCGAATGTCGTAAATTGGCATATCTTCAAACGTCATCTCGGGAACCTTCGCCGCCAACAGAGCCCAGACGGCAGCGGAGGTGGTATAGGTGCATTCCTCTGCTGAGACCTCATCACAGGCTGGCACCCGGAGCGCCAGCTCGCGATCTGGTGCTTCGCTCGAAGTAGCTTTGATCAGCATCATGCCATAAAATGCGGAGGCTGCTTGTCGCCGTACAATGCGAAGTTCAGACGGTGTTTTGCGCCCCTCCATGTTATCTGGGAGGTCTGATTTTGGGATCGCATAGCCATAGACGCGGCCCAGCGAATTTGAGCCCAGATATTTTATCGAAATCCGGCCATTTAAGTCGCCTTCGCCAAGCGACGATGCATAAAACCGGATACCATCCATGGTGCGCGACAGACGAATTGTTTGAGGTGGCGGAGTCAACCATCTGTTGGGCTGAAGTTCTAATGTAACTTCAGTCACATCCTTACCAAACGGCCAATCGCGGACTATGGGATATGGCCCGACCAGTAGCGTGCAAGCCGCCGCGAGCGCGAAAGCGCCTAACGCCAAGGCCACCTTTGCCCACCGCCAACCCCGACGGATTCGCTCCAAAGCCATACTGATACCCTCACCTAAGGTCAGCATTTGGGCACGCACTTAGCTATTCGTCAAACGATGAAAATGACGTGGGAGCTATGCAATTTTGAAGCTGCCCGATCATTTGTCTATGACCTCGGAATGTCATGTCTTCGATGTGTTTGAATACAACCAAGCGACAAGATGAACAAAGACAAAGGCCTGCCTTGAGTACAGATCAGCAATAAACTTATAGGTCTCGTCAGGGCCGGCATGAATACGCCAGCCATTAATCATTAAAAACGTATAGGTCACAGCAAAGGCTGTTCGCTTATTGCCATCCAGAAAGGCATGGTTTTGAGCGAAACTCTCCCAAAGCGCAGCAGCCTGTTCAATGGTCGTTTCATAATAACCTGATTTTGGTCGCGAAAGTGCTGAGTCTACGAGCCGAAAATCCCGCACCCCATGTAGGCCACCGTATCGATCGATCTGGTCTGCATGAATCAAAAGCACTTCGTCTAAAGTCAGATACTCTGTCACTCAGCGAGTTTTTTATAAAGTGGGGCAAAGGTCTCGTGGCTGGATTGATAGGCTTCCATGATGGAGGCACGCGCCTGGCTTCGGCGTCGCTTTTCCAAAAGATCCGTAAGGGCCTCGTCGACGAGTGACTGCAACAATCGACCTTCTTTTCGGGCCAATTCGCGCACTATTGCTAGCTTCTCGACCTCAACTTGGGTCGCAAACTTTTCAAGGATCGGCTGCGTCATCGTTGTTTCCTTGTATCCGGATACCCATCTTGATGTATCATGATGTATCTTGATCGGTCAAGAAATCAGCCCCCCCCTAGAAGGTCAAACAGGCCGCAATGTCTTCGGCTTCCAGATTGGGTTAGTCCCTCAATAGGTCAGCAGCACCTGCACCGCTATTCAGATGGACGAGCACATCAATCACGCGTCACATGCGGCCACGGACGTATGGCGTGCCAATGCAGATGTTTGGATCAACGGTTATGCCGTCTGAATGGAGCAAGCTTGCCAGGCCTCGAACGAAGCACAAAACGCACCCGTCTGAAAATGACAAACTTTAGACGAAGCCCTACTCCGCCGCGATAGCCGCGCCCATCACATGGGGCTTGCCCAAGCGATAGCGGTCGATGCGCTCTTCGATCTCGCCCCGGAAGCGCCAGATCAGGCCTTGGACGGGCCAAGCGGCCGCATCGCCCAAAGCACAGATCGTGTGGCCTTCAACCTGGCCAGCCACTTCCAGCAGAAGGTCGATTTCGCGGTGCTCGGCTTGGCCAACGGCCATACGTTCGAGTACCCGCCACATCCAGCCAGTGCCTTCGCGGCAGGGCGTGCATTGGCCACAGCTCTCGTGCTTATAGAAATAGGCCAGCCGCGCGATCGCTTTGATGAGGTCGGTCGACTTATCCATCACGATCACGCCAGCGGTACCAAGGCCCGACTTCAGAGCCGACAGGCTGTCAAAGTCCATCAACGCATCTTCGGCCATTTCCTGCGTGATCATGCGGACCGACGACCCACCGGGGATGACGGCTTTCAAATTGGACCAGCCGCCGCGCACGCCGCCGCAATGCTGCTCCAGCAAATATTTCAGCGGGATCGACATGGCATCTTCGACATTGCAGGGCTTGTTCACATGGCCCGACACACAGAAGACTTTCGTGCCCGTATTGTTTGGACGGCCAAAGCCCGCAAACCACTGCGCACCACGACGCAAAATGGTTGGCACAACGGCGATTGATTCGACGTTATTGACCGTGGTTGGGCAGCCGTAAAGACCGGCATTGGCTGGGAAAGGTGGCTTCAAGCGCGGCTGGCCTTTTTTGCCTTCCAAGCTTTCCAACAGAGCGGTTTCTTCGCCGCAAATATAGGCCCCTGCCCCATGGTGGACATAGAGGTCAAAGTCCCAACCATGGATATTGTTTTTGCCGATCAACTTAGCTTCATAGGCTTCTTTGATGGCCGCTTCGAGGTGCTCACGCTCCAGCACATATTCGCCGCGAATATAAATGTAAGCGGCATGGGCTTGCATGGCGAAAGAGGCGATCAAGCAGCCTTCGATCAGCAAATGCGGATCGTGGCGCATCATATCGCGGTCTTTACAGGTCCCCGGCTCGGACTCGTCCGCATTGACGACCAGATAATGGGGCCGATCCTTGACCTCTTTTGGCATGAAGGACCATTTGAGACCTGTCGGGAAGCCAGCACCACCCCGGCCACGAAGGCCTGAATCCTTCACCTGCTGAATGATCCAATCGCGCCCTGCGTCGATCATATCCTTGGTGGCATTCCACGCGCCACGCTGTTTAGCCCCCTCCAAGCGCCAATCATGGCGGCCATAGAGGTTCAGGAAGATACGGTCTTTATCGGCAATCATAGAACACTCGATCAGCTAGGCGTGATAGTTCGTAAATAGGCTTCTATAGGGCTTCATCCAGCCTGCCAACGACATTTGCAGCCTGAAGCGCATACGTGTTGCAGGCGGCAAGCTACTGCCGAGTCATCGAAAGTCCAAGCCGCAACCCTGCGAATTTGATTAGCCAGATCAAGCCAATGCCGCCATCATAGGCCTTAAATTTGGAGATGTGTGATGCGCAAGAATTGGGTTCTTCATGGGGCTTTGGCTGTTTTCGCTGCACATGTCGCCACACCGGCTGTGGCCCAAATCATCAAGCCGAATGAGCGCGCCCAAGCGATCAAGCAGCATCCCCAGATTGTCGCGCAATTTGGCGGCGCGATTTCAGGCCCTGTCGCGACCTATGTGTCCAATGTCGGCGCGAAAGTCGCCACCACGGCAGGGCTGAAGGACCAATGCACCTTCACCGTGATCAATTCTGACGTCGTCAACGCCTTTGCTGTGCCCGGATGCTACATTTATATCACGCGCGGCTTGATGACGATTATGAATTCGGAGGACGAACTCGCCTCGGTTTTAGGCCATGAAGTCGGCCATATTGTCGGCAAGCATTCGCTAAAGCGCACACAGGCATCGACGCTGTCCACCATCGGGGCTATCGCGCTGGGCATTGCCACCAAATCCGAAGAAATCATGCAGACCGCCGGGCAATTGGCCCAAGTCTATACACTCAGCTACTCGCGCAAGCAGGAAAATGAGTCCGATGATTATGGTGTGCGCTATCTCCAAGCCAATGGCTATAATCTCTATGCGGCATCCGACATGTTAGCAGCTTTGGCTGCCCAGGAAGCCCTTGATGCCAAAGTGAAAAACCGCCAGTCGCGCGACGTGCCGACTTGGGCTCGCAGTCACCCGATTACCACCGAACGCGTGGCGCGCACCGCCAATGCCGCCAGAGCCGCCAAAGCCAGCCGCGATGTGCCGCCAGAATTAGTCCGGCCCTATTTGACCGCATTATCAGGCCTTCGTGTGGGCGATGATCCAGAGCAAGGCTTTGTCGATGGGCGGCGCTTCTCCCATCCCAGCATGAAAATCACCTTTGAGGTGCCGCAGGGTTTTTCTCTTAACAACACCACTGAAGCCGTTGAAATTGAAGGCCCAAACAGCCTTAAGGGTCGCTTTGGCGGCGGGATGCCGTTGACGGGTGGCTTGGACGCCTATGCGATTGCCAAAGCGAAAGAAACCTTAGGCCAAACGCCGGCAAACATAGGCATTGCGACGCCGGGCACCACCAATGGCATGCCGACTGTGACGCTCCTTGCCCGTGCGCAAACCCGCTCTGGCCTCGTCGATGTTGGCGTGATTGCTTATAGCCTCAATGGGCGGGCGTTTCACTTCGTGATGATGGGCCCGGCAGACGGCCTGTCGCCCACCTTCCCGATCACCCAGACCTTTCGCGAGTTATCAGCCACCGAAATTGCCGCTCTGCGCCCGCGCGAGCTTGAAATTGTGACGGTGCGGGCCGGCGACACGGTCGCAAGCCTCTCTGCCCGCATGGCCTATCCAGACTTCAAGACCGAGCGCTTCCTGATGATCAATGGCATGAGTGCGGAGCGGCCATTAAGGCCCGGTGAGCTTTTAAAGATCGTCCGCTTTAGCCCCGCTGGTCGCTAAAGCCCGATAGGTCGCAAACGCACTCCACGCTGTTAGGCTGGCGCACACGCCGTAAACCAAGCGAGCTGGTACGTCGCGGGTGTAAATGAGACCAAACCAAGCCCACGCTCCGGTGACGGCAATCATCACGGCCAGCATGATCCATGCCTGCTTGCGGGGTAGGCGCATGCCGGTCGGCAAAGGCCGCTCCAGCCCCTTGAAAATGGCGATTCCAATCAAGCCAATGCCTACAACAGCCGTCAAATTCACCGCCCATTTGTCGACCTCGAGCAAATGGTCGAGGGATTGGGCCACCCATGATAACATCATAGACGCCCAAAAGGCGGCATCAGAAGTGATCGGAATTCCGACGCGATTTGGATCATCCTGCGGGCGCAGATAGGGCGGCTTGGAACCCGTGCTCATGGGGAAGCCCGCCCCCTGCCCGTCGTTCAGGCCTTCTCGGGCAGGTTTGGCAGCATGATCTTCTTGGCGAGGCTGCCGTCAAACAAGGTCTCGTCATTCAAGACATTGGGGCCACCATCTGGCGCACTGGTCAAACGGCCAATGGCAGAACCGGGCGTCACGTCTTTGCCAGCGGCCAAGTCATCGATGAGGGCGCTAAAGCTCTCGGCCGTCAGATCTTCATGATAATAATCGTGGATGGCGACGATGGGCGCATTGGCGCACGCGCCCATGCATTCCATTTCTTCCCACGAGAATAAGCCATCTG
>NZ_JBMLTR010000089.1:0-4011 GCF_049239865.1 Aquidulcibacter sp. | reverse complement strand
GCATGGCTTTGTCGTTCTGGTTATGTTCTGTTAAGGTGCTTGGGTGCACGAAGGCCTCGATTCGCTTTACGGGACGAAAGACATGTCACTTCAAACGATCCTTCTTGGCATTGACCCCGGTCTGCAACGGACCGGTTGGGGCGTGATCGCCTGCGAGGGCGCGCGCATTTCCTGGGTCGCCCATGGCGTTATCGCACCACCCACCAAATTGGCTTTGACAGAGCGTTTGGGCCAGCTTGCCATCGGCATCAAAGACGTGCTTGATTTCTACAACCCGACCGAAGCAGCGGTTGAAGAGGTTTTCATGGCGAAGAATGCGCAATCTGCCCTTTTGCTCGGCCATGCTCGTGGCGCGACCTTGTCCGTATTGGCCCAACACCGCGTGGCTGTAACCGAATATGCCACCCGCCACATCAAAAAGGCCTTAGTCGGCACAGGTGGCGCGGAAAAGGATCAGGTCGCCTTCATGGTTCGTCGTCTTTTGCCGCAGTCGGGTGCGGTTTCAGCGGACGCCGCAGACGCTTTGGCTGCTGCCATCTGCCACGCCGCAGAACGGCGCAGCCCAACCAGTCAACTGATGGCGGCGAAAGGATGATTGGATCTCTCAAAGGCTTAGTGGCAGCAACAGGCGAAGATCGCGTCCTGATCGAAGTCGGTGGCGTTGGCTATTTGGTTTTTGCGGGAACGCGGACATTGTCGCGCCTTGGCCAAGGGGCGGCCGTGCATGTGTTTATCGAGACGCAGTTGCGCGAAGACTCGCTCAAACTTTATGGCTTTTTGTCAGATGCCGAGCGGGCCTGGTTTGCTAAATTACAAGAGATTAGCGGCGTCGGTGCCAAAGTGGCGCTGTCGATTTTGGACGTGCTCTCGCCCAATCAATTGATGGAAGCCGCAGCCCTTGAAGATAAGGTCAGCATTGCACGCGCCAATGGCGTCGGGCCAAAGCTGGCGGCGCGAATTGCCACGGAGTTAAAAGGCCGCCCACCGCCAGCCAGTCTGATGGGGCAAACGGGCACCTCTGGCTTTAGTGAAGGTGGAAGTCCCGTCACTCCCGCGCCAGATGCCCCCCAAGCCCCGGTGGTCGAAGGCCCCGCTTTGGCAGATCGGTCGCAAGCCGTGTCGGCCCTTCTAAATCTTGGCATTGCCCAGCCCGAAGCGCTGCGCGCGGTTGCCCTTGCCAGCCGTAACCTTGGTGATGAGGCAAGCGTCGGCGCTTTGGTGAAAGCGGCGCTGAAGGAGATCGGCCGATGAACCAGTCGGGTGAGGGCATTGACGGCGAACGCCTCATTTCATCGGAATTGCGGGTCGGCGACACGCTCGACCGCGCGCTGCGCCCCTCTGGCTTCGACGAATTTGTCGGCCAGACCGACCTTAAAGCAAACCTCGAAATCTTCGTGCGTGCCGCCAAAGGGCGGGGCGATGCGATGGACCATTTGCTGCTGTTTGGTCCACCAGGTCTCGGCAAGACCACGCTGGCGCAGATTACGGCGCGCGAATTAGGCGTGAACCTCAAAACAACATCTGGGCCTGTCATCGCCAAAGCAGGCGACCTCGCCGCCCTTCTGACCAATCTCGAACCACGCGATGTCTTGTTTATCGACGAAATTCACCGTCTGCCCGCAGCGGTGGAGGAAATTCTCTATCCGGCGATGGAAGATTACGCGCTGGATCTGGTGATTGGCGAAGGTCCTTCGGCCCGGTCGATCCGCATTGATCTATCACCCTTTACATTGGTTGGTGCGACGACACGCGCGGGCCTATTATCAACGCCGTTGCGCGACCGATTTGGCATCGTCTCGCGCCTCGATTTTTATAGCGTGGCGGACTTGGAACTCATCCTGCGACGCGCCGCAGGAAAGCTTGGGGCACCCTTGACCCCCGATGGGGCCACCGAAATTGCACGCCGTGCTCGGGGCACCCCCCGGATCGCCATGCGCTTGTTACGCCGCGTGCGTGACTTTGCTGATGCCTTGGGCAGCCCCTTAGATGCCCAGACCGCCGCCCATGGTCTAGCCCGTCTCGATATTGATCCTGATGGGCTTGATATGCTCGACCGCCGCTATCTGCGTGCCTTGGTGGAGACTTATGGCGGTGGGCCAGTTGGTGTGGAAACGCTCGCCGCTGCCATCTCAGAAGCCCGCGACGGGGTGGAGGATGTGATTGAGCCTTATTTGATGCAGCAAGGCTTTATCATGCGCACACCGCGTGGCCGTGTGGCCGCAGCCCGGGCCTACCAGCTGTTCGGCCTGCCAGAACCCAAGGCCCCACCCCAATCAGGCCTGTTTGACGATTCAGCGCGCTAAATCACGCCCGCACGCCTGAGGGTGGCGATCTTATCGGAATCATAGCCCAGCATGTCGGTGAGGACTTCGCTGGTATGGCTACCCAGCTCCGGCCCTGTCCAGCGCACATTACCTGGTGTGCTCGATAGTTTCGGGAAGACGTTTGGCATCGGGAACGGCCCCAATTCTGGATGCTCCACCGTTACAATCGCTTCGCGGGCAGCAAAGTGGGGGTCTGCCAACATATCTGGTGCGCGATAGATGCGACCACATGGCACGCCATGGGCCTCGCACACGGCCTCTAAGTCGGTGCATGTCATCTGAAGGCTCCAGGCACTCACCAAAGCATCCAATTCGGCTTGGTTTTCACCACGCCCAACATGGGTTAAAAAGCGCGGATCATCGGCAAGTTCGGGCTGGCCCATAGCGTCGGCCAAGCGTCGCCAAACCGTGTCTTGATTGGCGGCAAGGATCAGCATCCCGTCGCTGGCCGGATAGATGTTGGACGGGGCGATCTTGGGCAGGAAAGAGCCTGTTCGCTCACGAATATAGCCGCCGAAATGATAGTCGGGCACGAGGCTCTCCATCATGGCAAAGCAGGCTTCATAAATCGCAGAATCGACGATCTGGCCGCGCCCTGTATTGCGGCGATGCTCCAGTGCTGCCAACGCGCCGATGGCGGCATAAGTCGCGGCTAAACTGTCGCCGATGGAGATGCCTGCCCGCGACGGCATGCGATCAGGCTCGCCCATCACATAGCGTAGGCCACCCATCGCCTCGCCCACACTGGCATAGCCCGCCTTGGGACTGTTGGGGCCTGTCTGGCCATAGCCGGACACGCGGATCATGATCAGACCGGGATTAATGGCCGACAAAACGTCATAGCTCAAACCCCATTTCTCCAGCGTGCCGGGGCGGAAATTTTCCAAGAGAAAGTCTGCCTCTTTGACCAAATCTTTCAAGACCGCTTGGCCTGCCTCTTGCCGCAAATCCAGCGTGATGCACTTCTTATTGCGCGCAACAATCGGGAACCAAACCCCATGGCCATCCTTCTTCACTGTGCCCCACTCGCGCAGGGGGTCACCTTGGCCGGGAGGCTCCACCTTAATGACTTCGGCACCCAGATCGCCCAAGATTTGCCCGCAGAATGGACCCGCCAACAGCACGCCCAATTCGATCACCCTCAGGCCCTTTAGGGGTCCGGTTGCTTCCGACATGGGGGCCCTCACGCGGCAGCCATTGAAGGCGGGAAATTACCGGCTTTGGTGACCATGGAAGGCAAGGGCCTGCCCATCACGTCCGTCAACCATTGTCCCGCCTCAATCATGGCATCAAGGTCGATCCCGGTTGCAACGCCAGAGCGGTGCAGCAAATAGAGTAAGTCCTCGGTCGGGATATTGCCTGTCGCCTTGGGCGCGAATGGGCAACCGCCCAGCCCGCCCAAACTGGAATCAAGCGTGACCGCGCCCGCCTCAAACGCCGCCCACGCATTGGCGAGGCCCGTGTTGCGTGTATTGTGAAAATGCGCGCGGATGGGAATGTCACCGACAACAGCTTGGACGCGCGTCACCAAGGCCTTAACTTGGCTGGGCACCGCCACGCCAATCGTATCAGCTAAACCAATTTCACGAGGGCCCGACTTGGCCAAGGCTTCGGCCATCGCAACCACATGATCGGGGTTTACTTCGCCCTCAAACGGACAGCCAAAGGCCGCCGAAATCGTGACCTG
>NZ_JBMLTR010000088.1:0-38375 GCF_049239865.1 Aquidulcibacter sp. | reverse complement strand
CGCCAGCGAAAATCACCGTGCGCGTTGGGTTGGTTTTGCGAATAATGGTCAGAACTTCTGCCTGAACTTTGTTGACGCGCGGACCAGAAAACGCCTCTTGTGGCTCATTGATGATTTCAAACATCACTTTGGCCGGTGTGTTTTGATAGCGCGCCGCAATCTGCGCCCAGAGGGCAACGAGGCGTCGCTCATGCACGTCGGGATTCTCAAACAGCTCGGTATAGTGGCACAGGTTCAAGATGATGGTCAGGTCGTTGCGAATAGCCCAGATAACCACTTCGTCAATGCGGGCCATAAAGGTGGGGTCGAGCGTGTAGGGGGCTTGTTCCATCGCGTGGGCGGAAAATTTGATGGGCACGCGAATGGTATCAAAGCCTGCCGCGCGGATGGTTTTGAAGTCACGCTCGCGGATCTTATAGCCCCAATCGCCTTCGTTCGGGGCTTCCAGCGCGCCGGCCACATTGATGCAGCGCTCAACCGGGAAGGGCGCGCGGGGCAGTTGCGTCGACACCTGTGTCCGCGTCGGGACTTTGGTGGCCTGCCACACACCTTGCGCGACAGCGACCCCAACGCCAGAGCCGATCAAAACCGTCCCCAAAGCGCAAACCAGACCTGATTTGCGGCAGAATGATCGCAAGCGTTCCATGTTAGGCCTTCCTGATACGTCGCGGGCGTTGGTGCAAAGCGTGTGCCGCCGCACTTAAATACAAATGCATTTAGAGATGTTTCTCAAAATAGATTTGCAAGTGTGTCCTTGTTTCGCTGGAAAATACCAGACTAAACCTGCAAAGGCGAAGCTTTAATCGATCAATATTCGCCATGGCCAAAAACATGCATGTTATGTGTTCTTTTACAAAGGGTCGCTACAAGCGGGGCTCAATCCTGCGCGGCAATTGCTTCGATTTTGGGCCCCATTCGGTGGGGCTGATTTGAGGGCAGGCGCGCTCCTTTTTGGATACAGATCTTGATCAAGTCGTTCTTGCATTCCATCTCCGCCAAAGCCCGTGCCCGCCGTGGGGAGCAATTTTTGACGATGATGGGCGTTGAACCGCACCATCGGATTCTGGATTTGGGCGGCGGCAATGGCAGCCATTTTCACGCCATTGCGCCCCATCACAAAAACGTCCTGATCGCCGATCATTGGGCACCGGACCTTGAGCAGGCCAAGGCCAATTATGGCTATGAGACCATGCTGCTGGACGGCTCGAAAGAGGCTTTGCCATTTGACGATCGCGCGTTTGATATCGTCTTCTGCTCGTCGGTCATCGAACATGTGACCGGGCCAAAGCAGGCCATGTTGGACATGGATGACAATAAGGCCTTTGACGCCACGGCCATCGTGCACCAACAGCGCTTTGCCGATGAATTACGCCGCATCACCGACGGCTATTTCGTTCAGACGCCAAATGTCGATTTCCCACTCGAACAGCATTCGATGTTGCCCCAGCCCATTATCTTTCTGCCGCGCCCCTTACAGCGCCGTTTGATGAAGACTGTCGGCAAATTCTGGGTATCCAATGTCCAGCCAGATTGGCGCTTGCTGAATGAGGCCGACATGAAAGGCTTCTTCCCGGACGCCGAACTGGTGTTGGAAAAGGTTGCGGGCTTTACCAAGTCGATCACGGCTGTGCGCAAGCGCTCTGGCCAATAAGGGCCGCTTTGGGCCGATCCATAGGCCCTACACAAGAATTGCCACCCCTTCTGTCGCTTAGCGCTCGACAAAGCGTCTAGCCTTGCTAAACACGGGCGACGAAACCCGAAGGGCGTGACAGTGACCACCATTTATCCCAATGCGGCAGCCGCACTCGAAGGCCTCACCTTCGACGGCATGACCGTGATGTCCGGCGGCTTTGGCTTGTGCGGCATTCCTGAAAACCTGATCCTCGCGCTGCGCGACAGCGGCGTGAAGGGCATTAGCGTGATCTCCAACAATGCCGGGGTTGACGGCTTTGGCTTGGGTCTGTTGCTGGAAACCAAGCAGATCGCCAAAATGATCTCGTCCTATGTCGGCGAGAATAAAGAGTTTGAGCGCCAATATCTCTCAGGTGAGCTGCAGCTCGAGTTCAACCCCCAAGGCACGCTGGCAGAGCGTATTCGCGCCGGTGGGGCCGGGATCCCGGGCTTTTACACCAAGACCGGCGTCGGCACGAAAATCGCTGAAGGCAAAGAGCATAAGGATTTCGATGGCGAGACCTATATTCTCGAGACCGGTCTCAAAGCCGATGTGTCGCTGGTGAAAGCTTGGAAGGCCGATACGGCGGGCAATCTGATCTACCGCAAAACCGCCCGCAACTTTAACCCGATGATGGCCACGGCTGGCAAAATCTGCGTGGCGGAAGTGGAAGAGATTGTGCCTGTCGGCAGCCTAGACCCCGACCACATCCATACGCCCGGCATTTATGTGAAGCGCTTGGTACAAGGCAGCTTTGAAAAACGCATCGAACAGCGCACTGTGACCAAGAGGAATGCTGTCTGATGCCCAAGGCATCAAGTCAGTCAACTTTTATCCCAAGGCTAAGGCATGCCATGCGCAGCTTGGCTTTTTGCCTGATGTTAGCGCCTTTGAATTTGCACGCACGTGCTGCCGCTGAGGCTGAAGTGTCGCCACCTCATTCGTTTGATCTCCGATCTATGCAAGCTGAACCGCTTGCGGAAAATCGGCGAGCCTATCGCTTGATCTGGCACGCATGGCACAAGAAGCCCGGTATTCTTACTTTGTGGTGCGATCCCAAATCCTGTTCTGCCGAATTACGCCACACGGACGGATTTGGAACTTATCGGCAAGGTACCCTTACAGGCCTCTACACATTGCGAGTCGAGCGGACCAAGGCTTTGGAAGTTATGGCTGCTATAGATGCGGGTGGTCTGTGGACCTTGGATCCACAGGTGCGCGGCAAGGATGGCGCGCGCGTTGGCTTGCCTGAAGATTCGAAAGATGCACTATGCCTGCACGCGCCCCATTATTTTATCGAAGCCAAAGATTCTGGGCGTTCATTGCTGGCCTACCGCAATTGCCAGTCCAATTATATGGACGGCTTGACTGCTATGGCACCGCTGATCTCGTTGTTTGATGAGCTATTCCCCGTCCCATTAGCCTTGATTAAGCCGGACCCACCCAAAGAGACTGAAAAGTCAAAAGCTGGAGACCAAAAATAATGCCCTGGACCCGCGATGATCTCGCTGCCCGCGCCGCCAAAGAATTGCGTGATGGCTTTTATGTCAATCTTGGCATTGGCATCCCGACTTTGGTTGCCAATCATATCCCCGAAGGCATGACGGTTACGCTGCAGAGCGAGAATGGCATGTTGGGCATGGGGCCATTCCCGTTTGAGGGCGAGGAAGACGCCGACCTGATCAATGCTGGCAAGCAGACGATTACTGAATTGCCCCAGACGTCATTTTTCTCATCGTCCGACAGCTTTGCCATGATCCGCGGCGGCCATATCGATTTGTCTATTCTGGGTGCGATGGAAGTGTCAGAGACCGGTGACTTGGCCAATTGGATGGTGCCCGGCAAAATGGTCAAAGGCATGGGCGGGGCGATGGATTTGGTCGCAGGTGTGCGCCGCTGTGTCGTCGTGATGGAACATACCTCTAAAGACGGCGCACCAAAGCTTTTGCACAGCTGTCATCTGCCGCTGACGGGTTTGAAGGTCGTTGATCTGGTGATCACCGATCTGGCGGTCTTTTCCATTGACCGCAAAGCAGGGGGCATGTCGCTGATCGAACTGGCCACTGGCGTGACCTTGGATGAGGTCAAGGCCAAAACCGAAGCGACATTTGAAGTCCGCCTCTAACAAATAAAGCGGGCCCCTATGCAGGGGCCCGTTCCTTTTTTGTAAGCGTGGAGCCGAAAGGGCTCAGGCCCAAGTGACTGCCACGATCTCATAGCTCTTGGAGCCGCCGGGCGCTGCCACTTCCACAACATCGCCTTCTTCCTTGCCAATCATGGCACGGGCGATGGGGGAGGTGATGGAGATTTTGCCGAGTTTCACATCGGCTTCATCTTCACCCACGATTTTATAGACAGCCTTATGGTCGGTGTCTTCGTCAATGACGGTCACCGTGGCCCCAAACTTGACGTTCGAGCCTGACAATTTCGACACGTCGATCACTTGGGCGCGTGCTAATTTGTCTTCCAGCTCAGCGATGCGACCCTCAATATAGGATTGCCGCTCTTTGGCTGCGTGATATTCCGCATTCTCAGACAGGTCGCCATGCGAGCGCGCTTCTGAAATGGCGCCAATCACCGATGGGCGCTCGTCAGTCTTCAAACGTTTGAGTTCTGCATCGAGCGCCGCATGGCCCTCTGCAGTCATAGGGATCTTTTCCATTAGGGGGATTCCACAAAAAGGGGCTTATAGAGTGGTGTTTGGATCGTCTTTCGTCAAGCGTATGCTTGCAGTGGCTTAACTTGCAGGGTTTCTCCCTCGGCCGCTTCAATGGCCGTGGCAGCAGCGCGCGCGCCAGCAATCGTGGTGTAGTAAGAGATATTGGACACCAGAGCTGTACGTCGGATGGAGTAACTATCGGCGAGCGATTGCGCTCCCTCGGTTGTGTTGACAACCAATTGGATGTCGCCATTGATCATGGCGTCCACGATGTGGGGACGGCCTTCCATCACCTTATTGACGCGTTCAACCGGCACGCCCGCGTCACGCAGAACTTTCGCGCAGCCCTCTGTCGCCACGAGTTTGAAACCTAAGCGCACAAAATTGCGACCGAGTTCAGCAAGGGCTGGCTTATGGCTATCTTTCACCGACAAGAAGGCGGTGCCGCCTGCAGGCAAGCGCATGCCAGCCCCCAATTGCGACTTTAAGAACGCATGGCCAAAGTCGGTATCAATGCCCATACATTCGCCGGTGGAGCGCATCTCAGGTCCCAGAATCGGGTCAACGCCGGCAAAGCGGGCAAACGGGAAAACCGCTTCTTTGACAGCGACATGGTTGAGTTTCTTCTGCTTCAATCCAAAGCTCGCCAAGCTTTCGCCAGCTTGCAGTTTGGCGGCAATACGGGCGACTGGAATGCCGACTGCTTTGGCCACAAAGGGTGCCGTGCGCGAGGCGCGTGGATTGGCCTCCAACACATAAATCGTATCGTCCTTGATGGCATATTGGATATTGATCAGGCCCACCACATTCAGGCCCTTGGCCATCGCAATCGTCTGGGCTTCGATCTTGGCGATGATCTCGGCCGACAAAGTATAGGGCGGTAGGGCGCAAGCGCTGTCGCCTGAGTGAATACCGGCTTCCTCGATATGTTCCATAATGCCCGCAACGAATACGTCCTTGCCATCCGACAAAGCGTCGACATCGACTTCGATGGCATCGCGGAGATATTGGTCGATCAAGACGGGGTTGTCGCCCGACACAATCACCGCCTCGCGCACATAGCGTTCAAGGCTTGTTTGATCATAGACAATTTCCATGCCCCGGCCGCCCAGCACATAGGAAGGACGCAGCACCACGGGATAGCCAACCGCCTGTGCACCCAGAATCGCTTCTGCTTCGGTGCGGGCAATCGCATTGCGGGGTTGGAGCATGTTGAGCTCGTTTAGAAGCGCTTTAAAGCGCTCGCGGTCTTCGGCGATATCAATCGCGTCCACGCTGGTGCCGAGGATGGGCACGCCAGCTTGCTCGAGCGGGTGGGCGAGTTTCAGAGGGGTTTGACCGCCAAACTGCACGATGACACCCAAAAGTGTGCCGCTTTGCTTTTCGGTCTCGATGATTTCCAGCACGTCTTCGGCAGTCAGGGGCTCAAAATAGAGCCGGTCTGAAGTGTCATAATCAGTCGAGACCGTCTCTGGATTGCAATTGACCATGATGCTTTCAATGCCCAGCTCTTCGCAGGCAAAGGCGGCATGGCAGCAGCAATAGTCGAACTCAATGCCTTGGCCGATGCGGTTTGGACCACCACCCAGGATGATGATTTTCTTGGCCGCACTGGGTGCTGCCTCGCATTCGGTCTCATAGGTGGAATACATATAGGGCGTGGGCGAGGCGAATTCGGCTGCACAGGTGTCGATGCGCTTATAAGCTGGGCGGACACCAGCGGCGCGACGGGCAGCCCGCACGTCGATCTCACTCTTGCCGGCGATCTTGGCCAAGCGCTTATCGGAGAAGCCTTGCGCCTTCACAAAGCGCCAGTCGGCGGGGGCTTGTGGCAGACCTTGGGTCTCCAGCTTTTTCTCGGTCGCGATCAATTCGGCGAACTGATCCAAGAACCAAGGGTCGATCTTGCTGGCTGCATGAACTTCTTCCACGCTCATACCCATGCGCAAGGCTTGGCCGACCACCAAAATGCGGGTGGGGGTTGGGATGGTCAAAGCCTGATGCAGCGCTTCTTTGTCATTGCCGATTTCGAGGAAAGGATCAAAGCCGTCGAGGCCTGTTTCCAGCGAGCGCAAAGCCTTTTGAAAGCTTTCTTGGAACGTCCGGCCAATCGCCATGGCTTCGCCCACCGACTTCATGGAGGTGGTCAAAGTCGTGTCGGCACCCTTGTATTTCTCAAAGGCAAAGCGGGGAATTTTTGTGACGACATAGTCAATCGAGGGTTCAAACGAGGCAGGGGTTGCGCCGCCCGTAATGTCATTGGCGATTTCATCAAGCGTATAGCCAATCGCGAGCTTGGCCGCGACTTTCGCGATGGGGAAGCCCGTAGCCTTGGATGCCAAAGCGGAGGAACGCGACACACGCGGGTTCATTTCAATCACCGTCATCCGGCCATCGGCGGGATTGACGGCAAATTGCACATTGGAGCCACCAGTCTCGACCCCGATTTCGCGCAAGACGGCAATCGAGGCATCACGCATGCGCTGATATTCTTTGTCGGTCAGGGTGAGCGCTGGGGCGACCGTGATGGAATCGCCTGTATGGACGCCCATCGGGTCGATATTTTCGATGGAGCAAATGATGATGCAATTGTCCGCTTTGTCGCGAACCACTTCCATCTCATATTCTTTCCAGCCCAATACGCTTTCTTCAACCAGCACTTCGCCCACGGGGCTGGCGGCAATGCCGCTGGCGCAGATGCGCCTAAACTCGTCGACATTATACGCGATACCACCGCCCGTGCCGCCCAGCGTAAAGCTGGGGCGAATGATGGCGGGCAGGCCGACGAAGGGCAGGGCGGCCATGGCTTCTTCAACCGTGTGGGCGATTTTGGACTTGGGGCTTTCAAGGCCGATTTTGTCCATCGCATCCCGGAATTTCAGGCGGTCTTCGGCCTTTTCGATGACGTCCGCTTTTGCGCCAATCATCTCCACATTATATTTCGCCAAAACCCCGGTCTTTTCCAGCGTCAACGCGCAATTCAGCGCCGTCTGCCCGCCCATGGTGGGCAGGACCGCGTCTGGGCGTTCCTTGGCGATGATCAGCTCCACCACTTCAGGCGTGATCGGCTCGACATAGGTTGCGTCGGCCAGATCCGGGTCGGTCATGATGGTGGCGGGATTGGAATTGACCAGAATGACCCGGTAGCCTTCTTCCTTCAGCGCCTTACAAGCCTGCACACCCGAATAGTCAAATTCACACGCCTGACCAATCACGATGGGGCCCGCCCCGATGATCAGAATGGATTTCAGGTCTGTGCGTTTAGGCATGGGGGCGTCCGTTCGAGGCTCTAATTTGTTTCAGGGTGCCAGTCGCAAAAAGCCCTCCCGAGCGGATAGCACGCTGGGAGGGCCTTGGAAGGCGGTAGCTGTTAACGCCTATGGGAGAGTCTAGCAAGTGTTTTACACCTTGATTAGGCTGCAGCCTCTATTTTGGATTGGGGATTATTCATGCGCAGACGTTCTTTGCTGGTCGCCGCGGCTTCTACTGGCGCGCTGAGCGTTCTACCGAAAGGCGCGCAAGCGACCTCTGAGGCCGCCCAATCCTTCCCCGTCCTCGAAAGTCTCGCCATGCCGGTGCGCGCGGCGGAGAACCGGCAATATAGCTTTACCGACAAGGCCTCGGCCTATTTTTATGGGCGTACCCATCAGGAAAAGACCGATGATTGGTTCTATGGCTGGAATGTTGCCACCAAGCGGATTTTTCAGGACTATCGCCTCATTCATAATGGCAGGCCCCTCCAGCGCGCCGAGGCGAATGTGGTGGTCAGCCCGCATGCGATCACGCGTGATTATGGGCGGGTCAAAGAAACGCTTCGGCTGTTTGACGGTCTGACAGCGCTCCATTTAGACGTAGAGACGGATCTGCCCGGCACCTTGGTGTTTGACTTTGAGGGCGATATCCAAGGCTCTGGTAGCGGCGATAAGGACGGGGTTTGGTTTCAGCCCAAAGAGGCACCTACGTCTTGGATGCTCGTCGCACCTGTTGAGCCATCTAGTCACGCTTTTGCCGTGAATGAGATTTTGGCCATTCAAACGCCTTCGGCGGGCTTTTTCATCCTGCTTGGCCCATCTAAGGCCGAGGTGCGTCGTTCTCTAAGCCAACTGCGCCGGACCTATCAAAGCCTGACGACTGCCCGCATGGCGCGGATGGAGGCTTTGGTCTCAGGCTCTAGAGCCCTAGATGCAGGCGACCCAGATCGCACCAAAGCGCTTTTGTGGATGCGCCTGACGGCAGACCAATTGGTGATGAAGCAGATGGGAACGGGCATATATGCGGGCCTGCCGTGGTTCAATGATTATTGGGGCCGAGACACTTTTATCTCCATCACCGGCACTTTGTTTGTCACCGGCCAATATGATGTCGCTGCCGATGTGTTCCGCAGTTTTGCCGCCTTACAAGATAGGGACCCCAAGTCCAAAACCTATGGCCGCATTCCCAATCGCGCTCGACCCGATGGCGTGCAATATAATACCGCCGACGGCACGCCGAGGTTTATCATTACCTTGGCTGATCTAGTTTTCCGGTCGGGAAATGACGCCTTGGCTAAAGAACTTTTGCCAACTGTCATGCGGGCCATTGAAGGCATGTTGGACCATGACTTAGACGAAAGCGGCCTTATCACCCATGGCGATGCCGACACTTGGATGGACGCCAAGGAAAAAGGTGTGCGGGCTTTTTCACCGCGTGGCAATCGGGCGATCGATATCCAAGTCTTGTGGCTTGAAGCGATTGAAGTGGCAATAAATTCCACCGGTCTTGCAACAACAGATCCGGTTTTGATGACCCGAGCATTGGATGCCATGGGGTCTATCAGCAAAGGCCTTGCAGAAAAGTTTGTCGACAAGGCGACAGGAAAACTTGTCGACCATCTAAAGCCAGACGGTAGCCCTGATCTGGCGCTTAGGCCGAATGCTTTCTTTGCGCTAGAGACAATTTCTAAAGTGTCCTATCGGGACGAGATTGATCTGGTTTCCCATATGAAGCAGAAATTGCTCTGGTCGCGCGACCTCTGGAAGGGCCTCGTTTATCCATGGGGTGTGGCGACCTTGAGCCAGGAGGATCCTGAGTTTCATCCTTATCACGAGCATTGGCATTATTATCATAAGGACGCCGCCTATCATAACGGCACGGTCTGGCCGTGGCTGAATGGCGTCGCCATGACCACCTTGCTGCGCTATGGCGTCCAAAAAGAGCCGTGGCAGCTGTTTGAAAACATGAACCGCCAAGCCTTACGCGAAGGCGCTGTGGGCAGCCTGGCCGAATGCGCCGACGCTCTACCCGTGCCCGGTGCCACGTGGGCGCGCCGAACGGGCACTTTCCTGCAAGCTTGGTCAAACGCAGAGCAATTACGCGTTTGGCATGAAGAGATTCTGGGTGTCCGAATTCGAGGGGGCGGGACGGAAGTTTTGATCGAGCCGCAATTGCCCAAAAGTGTCTTAAATGTCTCCATGAACACGCCTTTGAAAAAGGGCGTTCTTAAAGGTCATTGGCATCGTAGCAATGCTCATACTTGGGCATTTGAACTTCAAGGTGCTGATGCGGTTTTGCTCTTCTCAACCGATGCAACTGGGCAGGATTGGGTACGCTGGCCCATCAAGGCAGGTCAGCGGGTTGAGATCATTGAGGATCAGGGTCGCCTCAAACTAACCGCCTATGATCACCAAAATCGAGTAATTGGCGAAACCATCAGTGGGTTGGATAAGTTAGTTGATGGCGATCGTTCCTTGTTTGAGGCACAGCGTCAGCAACAAAAAGCTTTCGAGAGCCTCCGCGACGAAATTTTCGCCGACCTCGGCTTCTGCGAACCCCGCCTGCAGCCCAATCTCAAAAGTCTATCGGTCTATCACGACCCACCGCTGACCTATTAGGGCGGGTTTAGCCAATCAGACGGCTTTGAAGATCCGCATCGGGTTCGCCATTTTCGTCATGTTCCATGAACAAGGCTTCCGTCATGCCCGTGACGAGGGTGGCGGGCGTGACGGGTTTGGCGATGTGAACGTCACAACCCGCAGCAAGGGCTGCCTGCACATGTTCGCTCATGGCGTTCGCGCTCAACATGGCGATCGGGGTGCGGGGTAGGTTGTTCTGCTTTTCCCATGCCCGGATCGCTTGGGTAGCCGCAAGGCCATCCATTTCCGGCATCATCATATCCATCAGGATCAGGTCAAAGCTGTCGATCTTGAAGAAGGCCAAGGCCTCGCGCCCATTGGCGGCCATCACCGGCGTCATGCCCATAGGCTCCAGCATAAAGGTGATGACTTTTTGGTTGATCGGATTGTCTTCAGCTACCAGTACCCGCAAGCCAGTCGGCCCAACAGAACTGTCATTTAAGGATAAGGCGTCATCCAAAGTCACAGGGGCTGGCAGACGCGGATTGGCCTTAAGTGCCTCGGCGTTTTTGACTTGAATGCGCACTTCAAACCGACTGCCCGCGCCCAATTGCGAGGTCGCTGAAATGCTGCCATCCATCAATTCGCACAAGCTTTTGCAAATGGAGAGGCCGAGGCCCGTGCCTCCAAAGCGGCGGCTGATGCTGTTATCGGCTTGCTCAAAGCGGCTAAACAAATGCTGGCTGGCCTTGGGATCAAAGCCGATGCCGGTATCGGACACCTGGATGCGAAGCTCAACGCTATCGCCGTCAATCTCCAGCGCATCAACCTCGACGTCGACCCGGCCCTTATCAGTGAATTTGATGGCGTTGGACGTGAGGTTCGAAATGATCTGCCGAATACGAACTGCGTCGCCCAGATAGCGGCCTTCGGCCTCTGGCGGGATGATGAGACTGAACACCACGCCTTTTTCTTCCGCGCGTGTCCGGAACGTATGGGCAGCGGTCTCGATGGTTTCGCGCAAGTCAAATGGCGCGATGGAGAGTTCCAGCTTGTCGGCTTCGATCTTCGCGCTATCCAGCACATCAGACACTAGGCGCTCTAAGGTTTCCCCAGACGTGCGGACCAGATTGACCATCTCATGTTGGGAAGCGGTCAACTTCGTATTGTTCAGGACCTCTGCCAGTCCGACGATGCCATTCAACGGCGTGCGGATTTCGTGGCTCATGGTCGCCAAGAATTGCGACTTCGCGTCACTGGCGAGGCTTACTTGTGCCAGTGTCTTGGCAAGCTTGGTTTCGCGCTGCCAACTTTGAAGCGCCGCACTCAGATTATAGGTCAGCAGGAACACCATCGCGATGCTGGCTTGGAATACCGCAGCGTCGGGATAGGCGTGGCTGACAATCATCACGGCCGGCACAGCGATAATCCCCATCACGAGGGGAAGGGCTGCGGCCAAAAAGGCGCTGACATAGGTCAGGCTGGTGGAAATGACATGGGTCAAAGCCCCGACCAGAATTGCCAGAGCAATGATCAGGGGGCCAATCTCGCCCGTCTTGACGAGGGCAAGCGCGCCTGCGACCCAAACGCTGGAGCCAAATACCATATTGGCGCAAAAGAGCCTGCGGTTAAGCGCGCCCTTTACAGGGTCCTTGTTCGATTTCAGGCCAATGAGAAGCTCAAGCCCTTCATTGAGGGCAAAGGCTGCAAACCAGAGAATGGCGGCCAAGCCATCAATGCCCCACAGCAACAGACCCGTGAACCCGATGGCCGCCAAGGTGCGGCTTGGGAGGTCGTCGCGCAGCCGTTTGATTAGCTCTAAATAGGACTGGTGCACGCCGTTACTCTCCCCGTCTGGAGAAAGCTTAAAGGTTGGAGCTTTATTTTCGGTTAGCTTGGACGCTGCATTTGCACTAGTTTTGAAGAAAAACCCCAGAAAATTCGACGTTTTCTTAGCCTTTAGTTGTTTTGGGGTGTTGGACTATTTGGCCTCGGTACATGCAGGCCAATGACTTGGCCTGCAGCCAGTCGGCCGAGGTCTAGCCGCGCGCCATGCTTCTGGCAGGGGTCTTGCGCGGGGAGGGCGCGTTTTGGCTTTCCCGGTTCAACCAGAAAGTCTGCAAAATCATCAGCAAAGTTGGCGGTGAAGCGGTGGGCATCGCCCACTTCTGACAGCGAGCCTTCATCCATCACCACGCCTGCGCCGCGCGACCAAGCCATAGCCGCCGCTTGTTGCCCATCGGCAAGGTCTAAGCGCGCTTCAATACTGAGGCCGCCCCGGCCGACAGGCAAGCGAACAGAACCGCCCGGCAGGAACCAACTGACCGCCGCTGAAGCAGCCGATGCGGTCGCGCTGGTCTCTTGTAAGCGCGTGATAACGGCTTGGACCCGCGCAGCGGATGGATCTTCTGGGCCGACAAGTTCGAAACGCCGTGACAATTGAAAGCAAAGCTGACGATCCAGTTCGCCCAACACCAAAAGGCGCGACTCGGGCGTGATTGTATCTGGAATGTCACCACCCTCCTGAAGTTTTGCGGGTAGGAGCGTCAGTTTCTGGACGGCCCGCAAAGCGCTAAGGTCGCGCTGGCGCTCAATCTGCGCCCGCACGGTGCCAGACACCTTCTCCATGCCGGCCTGATTGGTCAGAAAGCCCGTTTGTGTCGGCGGTTTCGTCGCGCAAGCGGGCAGGGCGAGGAGGGTAAGGAAGACGGTGCTTACTGCGCCAATGCGCGGGGCGGAGATCATATCAAAAGCCATATCGGTCGGAGGAAGGGCAAGCAAAGATGCCCGTCACGGGGACATAGCACGATTGGTTCGCTTGGCCTCTCGATCACCGCTTATTTTTTGCGGTCTCACGCCTTGTTGATGGAGCGGCTAAAAGGGGACCTTTGGCTGGTATTGAATCACCCCTCAATTGCTTGGATCATCTGCATTGACGTCAAATTTTACCAGCGGTAAGCTCTTGGAGGCTAAGATTTTAGCAGAGCCGCTGCTTAGTTTTGAGCGGAGACTGCGCCATCCTAGCGGGTGACTGTGCTGCCTCTGCACGAAAAGAATGATCCAATTTTGGGGGGATGCCGAAATGAAGCTCTGGATTATCATGTTGATTGTGTTGACTGGTTTTCCGGCCACGGCACAGGTCCAAATTCCGACCGCTGTCAACAGCGATCCTGAGCCGGACAAGGCGAATCCAGCAGCGACGATTGCCTTTAGTATCCCGACCGGCGGGGTTGAAGTGAATGCCTTGCTCTACCGCGCGGCAGGTGCCGGGCCTCATCCTACCGTGTTCGTCCTGCATGGCTGGCCGGGCAATGAAAAGAATTTCGATATTGCCCGATCTGCCCAGCGGGCAGGCTGGAATGCCATTACATTCAATTATCGGGGGTCTTGGGGCAGTCCGGGAAATTGGACGTTCGCGCACACGACAGAAGATACAGAGGCGGCGCTCGCTTATATCCGCCGAAAAGAGGTTACTGAACGCTTTGGGATCGACCCAAAGAAGATTGCCGTCGTGGGGCATAGCCTCGGTGGATGGCTCAGTATCCGGCTCGCAGCCGTTGATGGCGGATTACTCGGGGCTGCGGCCATATCTGCTCCCGACATGGGCGGCCAAGGTATTGCTGCGGCCAAAGATCGCAATGCCGCGATGCCCATCGCAATTGCAAACACCCGCGCCTTAGCGGGCAGCACGCCGGATCGCGCGACAGACGAACTTATCGCACGCGGCCCCGAATGGACTTACGAGAAGATGTTGCCGGGGTTGAAGGGCCAGAGGCTGCTTGTGCTTAGCTCTGACGACGGCTTTGGCCACTATTCTGATGCGCTATCGACTGGAGCGACGGCGGCTGGTGCGCAGGTTGAGAGACATCATGCACAGACAGACCATGCATGGTCCGATCGGCGCATTTTGTTGCAAGCCTATGTAATAAACTGGCTCGAGACTTTGACTGTAGTCAAAGATTGATTGGCCGCTCTCGCAGCGCCAGAAACAAGAAGATCAGGCCCAGCACCACCGTCAGGGGGCTGGCGTAATGCTCTGGTGGGTGATGACCTGTGACAGCACCTTTGAGGAACCAGCCATCAATCGCCGCCAAGGCCCGTGCCAAGATCACGGCCATCAGCGCCAACGGGACCAAGGTTCGGTAGCGCAGCCCAATGACGAACAACAACAGCGCAAAAGGGATTTGGATCGCCCCAAACCAAGCAAAAACCGCGATGATCGTGGCTCCTCGAACCGAAAGGTCCATGCCGGCAATAACCCCAGCCCCGCCATCGGGCAGGAAATAATGGATGAGGCCCGGAATAAATTCCGTCACCGCCACGAACATTAAAAACCAAGCGGAGATCTTCGCACCGCGATAATCGTCGTTCGTACTGGGTGGAAATAGTGCCATTTTTGGCCTCCTTGAGCCATCACAGCTTAGTGAACGCTCTCAAGGTGTCAACGCGGGTTTTCGTCGGACATCGAGGACTTGGGGAACTTTTGCCTTGGTTTAAAAGCCGGATGCGGAACCAAGGGCGAATAATGGCAAATACCAATCTTTAATGTAATTTCGGTATTGTATTCATATATGATTACTGGGGATTGCAATGTTTAAGTCTGTTGAATTGACTCCCATGAATTTAATTGGTGCAATTTTCGTAGCAGGTCTTCTCTCAATTAATATTGTGAGTTTCTTTGGTGCGGCAGCCGTAATTCCCTTATTCTTCTATATGTGGATTGCAGTTGCAGCCAACTTTTTGCCGATCGTTATTCTGGTCCTAGTTGCTGTCCAGCGCGAGCTGGCGCGTGATTTGGCGAAGGGTTTGACGGTATATTGGCTATATTGGACAATTATGTGGGTTGGTTGCGCCCATGGCCTATCGCGCTGGGGTGACCTAGAGCCGCTCAACACCGTGAACATGCCTTATACCGAGGTATTGTTCCAGCCATGGATCTATTTGAAGGCGTCAATCTTTCCAAAGGAAGAGCCCCAAGTAGAGTAAATGCCAGAGATTGGGCTCCTGCTCGCCGGGCATGTGCCCAACTCAATCCCTTGCGGAACAGCCAACCTATCCAAGCGTTGTGCACGTGAGCAAAGCTGCTCCTCAATCAATGCAAGGATACTCACCTATGGACCACAGCAAGCACATCCGCCTCACCGAATCCGAACTCAACGCCGCAACACTTGATGATGCGACCGTTTATGGGGCGGACGACGCCAAGATCGGCAAAGTCTCACATGTGCACGGCATGGGCATGTCTGGTGACGTCATCGTCGATGTCGGCGGCTTCTTGGGGCTGGGCACAAAGCCTGTTTCCTTGAAGATCAATCAATTGGACTTCATGCGTGACGAGCATGGCCATGTCCACGCCACGACCACATGGACCAAGGCGCAAGTTGAGGCGCTGCCTCAGCACATGCACAGCTAAGCTAACCAACTAAAGCGCTGCGCCGTAACAAACAAACGGCGCAGCGTAAGATCTCTCAGACCGTCCGACCATATTGGTTTGCGAGCGCTTCTGCGACCCGGCCAATAAGCTCTAAAGGTAGGGGCTCGCCATAGGGAAAACTCAAATTGCCCTTGGGTCCTCGAAATGCGGCAAGTTCGTCGACCAAAGCGTCAGGCTCCCTGAGGGGCGGATAGATGCCGATGTGTTTCTTGAAGGCGGCAAAATAGAAGAAAACCTTGCCCAACCGAAATGCTGGCATGCCATAGCTCACGCAGCGCTCTGCACCGTGCACCTTGCGCTCGACCAAGGCCTGAATGGCTTCCAATCGAAGTCTCACTTCCGGCGAAGCGGCTTGGAAGAAGCTTTCGTGATCCTTGGGGGCAAAGCTGCTGGGCATTTGGTTTTGGTCCTTCATGATAACAAGACCACAGCACTCATGGTTTGGTTCTTTTGAACTTGCATTTTAGGTCATATGGCCTTATCCTGAAGTTGCTTTGGAGCCCTTAAGATGTCCACTCTGGTTAAAACACGGCAATCGGTTGATGTTCAAGCAGTCGCGTTGAAGGCTTATGCACGCATAGCGCAAGCTTGGTCTCTTACGCAGAGCGAGGCGGCCGCGTTGGCGGACATGTCAGAGTCGACGTGGAAGCGTGCCAAGTCTCCCACCTATGCTGGTGAATTGTCACGCGATCAGATGCTAAGGCTCAGCGCCATTGTCGGACTTTATAAGTCCCTTGAAATTTACTTCGACGAAGCGCTCTCACGCGAGTGGGTGAAACTCCCCAATCGAGGGCCAGAATTTGACGGTGTCCGTCCAATGGATTCCATGATTAGCGGTGGACTGCCAAAGATACTTCGGGTCCGTGCCTATGTTGACGCCCTGAGGGGCGGCCTTTGAAGATAACTTCTGTCAAGGATCGGGCTCTCGTCCGTCTCATTCCTGCGGCGCATCACAAGCCGCCGATCCTGCGAGGCTTGGTCGACACGGATGACGAGGCTGCAATTCTCGCCGAACTTGAGGGAGAGACGAACGCAAGATTGATTGCAGAGCGGGAGGGTAGTCCAGCGCTAGATCGCCGCGAATTGGCTTTTGAGCGGCGCTCGCAGGATTTGAAGCTCTATGGTCAAAGCCATGTGAACGCGGCTTTCACCTATACGCGTGCAGGCGGCAATCGATTTAACGGCGGCGAGCGCGGCGCTTGGTATTGCGCTTGGGATGCCCTGACCTCGGTCGCGGAAGTCGGATTTCATCGCACGCGCGAGCTTGGCTATATCAACCGGTTCGAGCTTAAGGTGCAATATATCGAATTGCTGGCGGACTTCATCGGCGACTTCCCCGATCTTTGCGCCGATCCGACCAACCCTGCGCTGGATGCCGATCCAGACCGGGGCTATCCAGCGGGCCAAGCTTTGGCAGCCGATCTTAGGCGCGCTGGCCATCGTGGCCTTATTTATCCATCTGTCCGGCGTAAGAATGGGCAATGCTTCGTCGCCTTTGATCCGGGTGCCGTGCAGAATGTGAGACCAGGCGCATCCTGGATGCTCGCTTGGAACGGTAGCCCAGAGTTCAGCTTGATCGGTCTCTGAAGGCGCGCCACTCAAAAAGGGGTTGCACAAAAAATGGCGGTCCCGAAGGGACTTGAACCCCCGACCCATCGTTTAGGAAACGATTGCTCTATCCTGCTGAGCTACGGGACCGCACGGCCTATGCTTAGCGGGCGCGCGGCGGTTTGGGGAGGGGGGTGTTACAGAATTTGGCCCGAGAATTAGTCGGCGTTTAGTCCTGCGCCGTCGCGACCACGCGCGGTAGTTTGAAGATGACGTCTTCGCGCGTGACTTCCACATCTTGCAGCGTCACGCCAAAGCGTGCCTGACAGGCCGCAATCACCGCTTCGACCAAATCTTCTGGCGCACTGGCCCCGGCGGTGAGGCCCAGGGTGGAGATTCCGTCAAACCATGACCAGTCGATGCCATGGGCATCATCGATCAAATGGGCGGCTTTCGCCCCGGCGCGAAGGCCCACTTCCACCAGCCGAATAGAGTTGGACGAAGTTTTTGAGCCAATGACCAAGAGGAGGTCAGCTTTGGCCCCTAGCGCTTTGACCGCCTCTTGGCGATTCGTCGTCGCGTAGCAAATGTCTTCCTTATGCGGCGGCGAGATTTCGGGAAATTTGGCCTGTAATGCGCCGACAATCTCGGCTGTATCATCGACCGACAGCGTCGTTTGGGTCACAAAAGCGAGCTTTTTGGCATCTTTTGGCTGGAAATCAGCGATTTCTGCGACGTCTTGGATCAAGGTCACCGAGCCTTCGGGCAATTGGCCCATGGTGCCAATGACTTCAGGGTGACCTGCATGGCCAATGAGAACAATTTCACGCTCCGCATCAAAATGCCGTTGGGCTTCGACATGGACTTTGGAGACCAAAGGGCAGGTCGCATCGACAAAAATCATATTGCGGCGTGAGGCCTCTTCCGGCACCGATTTCGGTACGCCGTGGGCGGAAAACACCACAGGACGGTCTGTTGGGCATTCGTCTAATTCTTCAACAAAAACAGCGCCTAATCGCTTCAATCTTTCCACGACATGGACGTTGTGGACGATCTCGTGACGGACATAGACAGGGGCACCCCATTTCTCAATCGCGCGCTCAACAATCTGGATGGCGCGGTCAACACCGGCGCAAAAGCCGCGCGGTGCAGCGAGCAAAATCGTCAAAGGAGGGGTAGGGGCTGTAACTTCCGACATGATTTCTCCGGTGGCATTGCCTTGTTGGCGCCGCATTGCGTTGCTTGAAGCAAGACTGACCTCTAAAGACATGGTCTATAATTGCGGCAGTGCCAAGATGGTCTGCTTCGCTTCTTCTGTGGAATGCAACATGCGCCCCCAAGCTATTGCCTTTGTGATCACTTCGTCCATCCTTTTTGCCGCTTGCTCGTCCTTGCCATTTGTAGGCAATCGCGATGGCCGCAATAAGGCCCCGCCGCCGATGTCAGAGGCTGACGCGCCAGCCGCAGAAGCGCCAAAGCCTGCGGTTGAGGCTAAGGCAGGGGATGCTGAAACCTTAGAGACCCCAGTCGGCCCCCCCCGCAAACGCGGCTTCTTTTCAGGGCTCGCCAAGACACTCGGCAGTGATTCAGGCGTCGCCAATGTTGGGCCGTGTCCAGCTGTGCGGGTGTTGTATGATGCGCAGCGTTTTGTGGAGCTTGACGGGCCAGAGCGGTTTGAGAATGTCGGCTATACGGGCGAGATTTTGAACGTCAATTCAGATTGCCGCTATGTTGGCAGCGATCCAATTACCATTAATCTGGAATTGGATATGGCGTTTGGCAAAGGTCCTAAGGCGAAGGGTGCCTATAAGGACGCTAAATATTGGGTGACTGTCACGCGCAAGGACATCGCCGTCATCAGCCGCCAAGTCTATACCCAACGGGTTGCGATTCCAGCAGGCTCTGACCGGGTTGCCTTGAAGTCCTTACCGATCGCAATAGAAATCCCCCGTGCCAATAAGGACATTGCTGGGGCGAACTTTGAGGTGCTGGTCGGCTTTGAATTGACGCCAGAGCAATTGGACTTCAACCGCAATGGTAAGCGCTTCCGTGTGGATGCTGGCGTTCCACGCTAAAGGCCCAATCCCATGACCCATTTTGCGTTTCAATTAGCCCACAAGTTGGGGGATGCTTTCGCTGATCTAGGCTTAAGCCGGGATCTGGGTGCGGTTGTGCGCGCCCAAAAGGCAGAGTTCGGCCATTTTCAGTGCAATGGCGCGATGGCTGGGGCCAAGCAGGCAGGCAAAAACCCGCGTGAGGTCGCAACCGCCGTTGCCGCAAGACTTGCCAAAGACCCCGATATAGCCCGCGTAGAGGTCGCTGGCCCCGGGTTCCTCAACATCACCTTGTCGGATGCTGCTTTGGTCGCCCAAGCTGAAACCATCGCCGCAGATGGCCGCGCGGGCGCGCAGCTGGTTGAGGTGCCGCGTCGGGTCATTGTCGACTATGCGGGGCCGAATGTCGCCAAGTCCATGCATGTTGGCCATTTGCGCGCGACCATTATTGGCGACAGCATCAAGCGGCTTTACCGCTTCCGCGGCGATCAGGTGTGGGGTGATGCGCACTTTGGGGACTGGGGTTTCCAAATGGGCCTGTTGATTGCCACTTTGGCGCAAGAACTGCCGGACCTTCCCTATTTCGATGCCAACTTTACCGGACCGTATCCAGATGCCAGCCCGGTTCAGTTGTCCGATCTGGAGCGCATTTATCCAGCAGCGGCTGCTTTGGCCAAAACCGATGTCGAGGCGCGCGACCGCGCCCGTAAAGCCACAGCCGAGCTGCAAGCAGGCCGGCCCGGCTATCGCGCGCTGTGGCAGCATTTTGTGGCCGTCTCACGCGGGGCTTTGGAGCGCGAGTTTGCTGCCCTAGGCGTGACCTTTGATCTGTGGCTGGGCGAGAGCGATGCAGATCCCTTGATCCCCGACATGATCACAGACTTGGAAGCCAAAGGTCTGTTGCAAGATGATCAAGGCGCGCGGGTAGTCTTTGTGCACGACAGAATGGTGCCGAAGAAGGATGGCGGCGAGGGGCCAAATGTTGCGCCCCTGCTGGTGGTCTCGTCAGAAGGTTCGGCCATGTATGGCACAACTGATCTGGCCACCATTGTTGACCGTGTAAAGCGCTTCCAAACCGATCTGATCATCTATTGCGTCGATCAACGCCAAGCCGATCACTTTGAAACCGTGTTTCGTGCGGCGGACAAGGCTGGCTATATGCCGCGTGAGGGCCTCGACCATATCGGTTTTGGCACGATGAATGGCCAAGATGGCAAGCCGTTTAAAACCCGCGAAGGCGGCGTCTTAAAGCTGCACGACCTCATCACCCAAGTGCAGGAAAAAGCCCAAGCCAAGATTGATGAGGCCGGCGTCGGCCAAGACTGGCCACAAGACGAACGCGCCGACATCGCGCACAAAGTTGGTATTGCGGCCCTGAAGTTTGCCGATCTGCAGAACTTCCGCGGTACGTCCTATATCTTTGACTTAGATCGGTTCTTGAGTTTTGAAGGCAAGACGGGGCCTTATCTCCTTTATGCGGCCGTCCGGATCAAATCGATCCTACGTAAGGCGGATGAAGCAGGCTTTGCTGCTGGTCCAGTGGTGAGCCTGGAAGGCGCAGAGCGCGATTTGATCTTGGTGCTGGATGGCTTTGAGCATGCCCTTCGCGGGGCCTATGACAAGCGCGCGCCCCATATTTTGGCGGACCATGCCTATAGCTTGGCTGGGGCGTTTTCGGCCTTCTACGCGGCCTGTCCGATCATGAATGCGGCAGAGGCGGACGTGCGCGCGTCGCGCCTGACTTTGGCTAAGGCGACCTTGACGCAATTGCTGATCGCACTCGATCTTCTTGGGATCGAAGCACCCGAGCGGATGTGATCTTTAGCGAGACTGGGTCTGATAAATCGGGTCCAGCCTGTCGCGGCGATTGGGCAATTCTTCTGTGATCGCGGCGCGCTGGTCCGGCGTAAAGCGCATCCATTGCGCAATCTCTGGCAAGGTACGGTAACAACCGAGGCAGAGGCCCGATTGCGGCTCTACACAGCAAACTTTGATGCAGGGTGTCGCGATCGGTTCGGCCATTTCAGCCGACAAAGCCCGGGATCAAGGCAACAATCCCGGCCAAAGCCCCAAGTTCTGCTGCAATGGCACTTGCCCCCAAGGCGTCACCCGTTTGACCGCCCAAATGCTTGCGTGCCGTCAAGGCAATCGCCCCAGCGCCCAAGATTGTGCCAATCACAGCGCCAATGGCGGGACCCATGAAGCTCAATTGAAAGGCAAGGATAACACTGACGCCGCCAATGACCGCACCAATCACGGTCGCCGTCGTTGCTTCGGTTGCGGTGGGTTGTCCAGCAGAAGCAGAAATGCCGTCATCGGTCGCAGGCTTTAGAAGCGTCATCACATGCACAAGCGCCGTGCGGGCCAAAGTCCCGCTGATGATCAGGCACAGGCCCGCCTGCCAAGCTTGGGCAATCTCGGCCACCAAAAAGATTTTGAGGATGATCGCCAGCAAAAGTGCGACGCCGCCAAAGGTACCGATACGAGAATCGCGCATGATGGCTAGGCGTTCTGTAACCGTCTTGCCACCGCCGACGCCATCAAAGAAATCGGCAAAGCCATCTTCGTGGAAAGCGCCTGTGGTGACAACTTGCGACGCAACGGCCAAGGTTGCCGCGATATGAACGCTGCCATTGAACAACCACATGGCCAGACCATAGGTCAGCGCGCCGATAATGCCGGTCACGAGTCCCGCGACAGGGGCAGCCTGAAAGGCCCGCGTAATGCGCTCTCTCGGCAAGTCTTCCGGCCAAGTCACCGGCAGACGCGTAAAGAATATCAAGCAAATTCTGGCGTCATCAATAATGCGCATGGCGCGACTCAACTTTGGCTTATTTTGTAGGAACGTCTTTTCGTCCTTGTAGACGAACAGTTTGAAAATTCGAGATGATAATACTTAATGGCTGAGTGAAGCTTTGGCACTGTGGCGCCGAAGTCGCAGTGAGGCAACACCGCCTATGCTGTCTTTTCCACATCGCCTTGGCCTTTATTGCTACTTGATTGCGCGCTAGATCACCCACATGCCTCATGATGCCAGCGAGCCCCCCAAACAGCCCTTTGATGATATCCGTGCCTTGTTGCAGGACCTACCCAGTCGGGATGAGGAGGCCAGCGCCCGGACGGCTTGGCGGGAGAGCCAATTAATCAAGCCGCCAGGCGCCTTGGGGCGCCTCGAAGATATCAGCAATTGGTTGTCGGCTTGGACAGGTAAAAGCCCGCCGCAGGTGACAAGACCGATCATTGCCGTGTTTGCAGGCGACCATGGTGTCGCCGCACGCGGGGTCTCCGCCTATCCGCAAGAAGTCACTCGCCAAATGATTGACGCGATGGCCGCCGGTGGGGCTGCGATCTCCGTCTTGGCGCAGCAAGCAGGCGCTGGGCTCAAAGTCTATGATCTGGCGGTGGGCAAGCCGACACCGGATATTGTTGAGGCCGATGCTCTAACGGAGCAGGAGTGTGTGGCCACGATGGCCTATGGCATGGAGGTCTTGGCGGAAGGGACGGACCTTTTGGTTCTGGGCGAAGTTGGCATTGGCAACACCACGGTCGCAGCCGCCTTGGCTATGGCCTTGTTTGGCGGCGAGGCGTCCGAATGGACAGGCCCCGGCACGGGCGTTGAAGGCCCGGCTTTAGTGGCTAAGCGTGAAGTTGTTGAAGCTGCTGTGGGGCGCTTGGGCGAGGATCGCGCCGATCCGCTAAAGGTATTAGCCCGGGTCGGCGGGCGCGAATTTGCAGCCATTGCGGGCGCAATTCTGGCGGCCCGCTTGCAACGGGTTCCTGTGGTGCTGGATGGCTTTATGGTCGCCGCTGCCGCTGCGATTTTACACCAGATGAACCCCGAGGCGCTGGATCATTGCATCGTCGGCCATGTCTCGGCAGAGCCAGGCCATCGCGCGCTGTTGGCCCGTTTGGGCAAGCAGCCCATCTTGGATCTCGGCATGCGCTTAGGTGAGGGGACGGGGGCCGCACTAGCCGTGCAAATCATCAAGTCAGCGGTTGCTTGCCATGCCGGTATGGCGACCTTTGCCGAGGCTGGCGTTGCAGGGCCTGCCAACTGATGCCGGTCTCCAGCGCCTATCAGCCAGACCCACAGTTTTTTGGCCTAGGGCCGGAGTTTGGTGACCCGGTTCAGGCGGTTGATTTTCCGATGCACCGCCTTGTCTGGCGCGATCAGCGCGCGGCGGAAAGTGTCGGCCTTGAGACCTTAAGCGACGACGAATGGGTTGCCCATTTTGGCCGCTTTGAGACTTTGCCCAATATGGCCCAGCCGCCCGTGGCCATGCGCTATCACGGCCATCAGTTTCGCACCTATAATCCGCAATTGGGCGATGGGCGGGGCTTTCTGTTTGGTCAGCTCCGCGATCAAAAGGGTCGCTTGCTTGACTTAGGCACCAAGGGCTCTGGTCAGACGCCGTGGTCGCGACAAGGCGATGGCCGTCTCACCTTGAAAGGCGGGGTGCGTGAGGTTTTGGCAGCCCGCATGCTGGAAGCCCAGGGCGTCCCCACGTCCAAGGCCTTAAGCCTGATTGAAACCGGTGAAAATCTGATCCGCTCCGACGAACCTTCCCCCACGCGCTCGGCCGTTTTGGTGCGCCTTCAGCATAGCCATGTCCGCTTCGGCACCTTTCAGCGCCATGCCTTTCTCGATGCGCCCGAGCGCTTGACCGCCTTGGTCGATCATTGTGCGGCTGTTTATTACCCCCACTTACAGGCGCTAGACGGCCCAGAACGCGCGGCAGGCCTCGTACGCGACGTGGCGCTTGCCACGGCAGACATGGTCGCGGGTTGGATGGCTGCTGGTTTTGTGCATGGGGTTCTCAACACCGACAATATGAATGTGACCGGCGAGAGCTTTGATTATGGCCCGTGGCGGTTTTTACCAGTGGCAGACGGAAACTTCACGGCGGCCTATTTCGATCAGACTGGCCTTTACGCCTATGGCCGCCAGCCCGAAGCAGGCTTGTGGAACCTTAAACAATTGGCTGGGGCCCTCACACCGATTGGCGAGCTGGACAGTTTGACCGAGGCTGTCCGTGCTTATCCACCCGCCTTTGCCCAAGCCCAGCAGGCCGCGCTTTTGCGCCGCCTTGGCCTGCAGTTTGCGGCAGAGCCCGACGACAACCGCACCATGCTGGACGCCATGTTTGCGTTTATGGCGCGATCGGGCGTGTCGTGGGACGGCTTTTTCCACGATTGGTTTGGTGGCCTTGTCAGTGAAGCGCGCGCATTGGCTGGCCCGCGGGCTGACGATTACAAGGGCGAAGATTTCGAAGCGTGGTTCAAATGGCTCGACCGCTTTCAACCCGAGCGACCAGATCGCTTGAGCCACCCCTATTTCCAAGGGGCCGAGCCCGTAAGCTTGGTGATTGAGGAAGTGGAGGCCTTATGGGCCAAAATTGCAGAAGATGACGATTGGTCAGGTTTTCATCAAAAGCTTGCCGATATCACAAGTTTGCGAGAAGCGTTGGCTGAGGGCTGTTCTGGCTGATTAAGGCTGCGAAAGCCCTTAATTTCCGGTGGTTTTGATAGCATTTTACCTGCGGCTTTAGGACCTTTGTAAGCGGTCGCAGCCATACTATCCGCTGGTTGGGATGGCGACTGGGGCTTACGTCATCATCCAACCCACTTCGCGAGAGAACTTTTCGGGTTCGTTCAGCACGTGGGAGCCATCAAGATGCGTGAACGATTTGTCGCCTTTCTGCCTTTGACTCATAGCGTTGACTTTGCCCACGACCAAATCTTGGCGAGGTTGAGCGGCCTTTTCCCGTCGCTGATGTCCAAACTCCGCGTTGTGCGGGCTGGCGGCTTTGCAGAAGGTGGGGAAGGGGGACCCTGCTTTTTGGCGGTTGGCCCCAATGTCATCTCCGTGCATCTGCATCCCGGCCAGCCCAATCTTGAGTCACGCGAAGCGCTGGACTTGGTTTGTCCGGCTTGGTTCGGTTTGCGTTCAAACTTTCCGAGAATCCACGCCCATGTCGTTGTGCGCTCAGAGCAAGACGCAAACCACCCCGCCGAAGCACTGGCTATCGCCGCTGCCGTCAGCATGGTTGCAGCGGCTTTGATTTCGATTGTCCCCGCTGAAGAAATCATCTGGAAGACAGGAGAAGTCAGCATTGAGCCCCAAGCCTTTCAGCGGGCGGCTTTGCGTCTGACTATCCCTGAAATCAAAGTCAGTCATTGGTTGGCGTGGCGGAGTTTTGAGGGGCCAGCGAGCCCGCAAGGTGTGCCAAGCCTGATCTATCATTCCAAAGGTCTCGCACCGTTTTTTGGTCGCGAGCTTGAAACAGTGCCCTCTATTTTACCGCAGGCGGAGGTAGAAAAGCGTGTCCTGGCCGTTACGGACTTCTTGATTTTGCATGGGCCGCCCATCTTCGATGATATGCCGCTCTATGTCCCTGATCATGATTATGTGCGGGTGCGGCTGCGTGATCGCGGCCTCATCGACCCCAATCCTGTCCTGCTCCTGCGCATCGAGGCTGGCCCAGCGGCGGGGACTGCGCCACGCCATGGCCAAGCTTTGCCGGCTACAGGCGGCTTTGGCAGGCGGGCTGTCAGCTAAGCCTTTGCCAGGCGTGAGGGAATTGAGGCTTCCCTTTTTGCTAAACTGGTTCATGATCTTGGTTGTGTCGTCTAGGACGAACCAAAGGGGTAAGGCATGGCACTTCAACGTCGCGACTTAGTCACCAGTCTTCTTGGTTTTGGTCTGGCAGGTCCGGCTTGGGCACAAAAGGCAACACCTGCTGCAACTGAAACCGTCACGGTCACAGGCCAAACCCCGATCGTCACGCTGCAGACTTGGATCGATCTTTATGGTCGCCCAACGGCCGAAGTGAAGCTGAACGGTAAGGGCCCCTTCAAATTTGTTGTCGATACTGGCTCCAATACCTCTGTCTTGAGCCCGCGAGTCGCTAAGGCTTTGGAGCTTTCAGAATTGCCGATGCGGACGGTGCACGGTGTGACGGGCTCCAGTCAGGCCCATTTTGCCAAGGTCGGCCAGATCGAAACCGGGCGTAGCGTCTCCAATAATCTAACGGTCGCCATTATTGACGCGCCTGCCTTGGATAAGCTCGATGGTATCCTTGGCATGGATATGTTTGCCAATCGCCGGGTGCGGTTCAATTTCAGCCGGAAAACAGTTGATCTAGAGCCAGCTACGTCGAGGCGGCCACGCAAACTACCGATCTCTGTCGGGGTAAAGCTACGCCATGGATTGTTGATTGAGGCTGAAGGGCGCGTCGGCAATTTGCGGTCCAAGTGCATTCTCGACACGGGCGGGGATACCACCATCATCAATATGGCCATGCTGAATGCGCTCAGCGCTCGGGCAAGACGCAGAACTCGGCCTGAAGAAGCCCCAATCATCTTGGGCGTCACGAACCAACAACTCAACGGGGTGTGGGCCAATCTGCCAGAATTCAATCTCATTGGCCTCAATATCCGCCGGTTGACGGTGGTCGCAGCCGATGCGCCTGTGTTTAAGCTCTGGGGCCTTGAGAGCACGCCTGCCATGTTGGTTGGCATGGACATTCTAAGCCAAGTGGAGACATTGGTCGTGGACTATCGCCGTCGCGAAGTGGAGCTCCAATTGCTCTCCAGTTTAGTGGGTGGTGAGCACAACATTTATCGGGGCTAATCCCGATCGAGAGGAAATAATCTTGACAGGCAATCTGCGCGCTACCGGCACTTACAGCTTTTTTCGTTTGTTCGGGCTGATGTGTCTGCCAGTGCTTTTGCTGGCTGCCCCACAACTGGCCCAAGCGCAGTTTAAGGCCGCCAAACCTGAAGCCCGTGTGGAATATTGGCAGAACCGTTTGGCCACGATGGAAAGCCAATTGGCCGACAAGCAAGGCCTGTCTCAGTACCGCCTTGTGTTTTTGGGCGATTCCATCACCGACTTTTTCCTGATGGGCGAGAATTTGTGGTTTCCCGGCATCAAGAATGGCCGGAGCGTTTGGGATGCGACTTTTGCTGGCAGCGACCCTAGCCTTAAAGCCATTAATCTAGGCATTTCCGGCGACCGGATTGAGCATATGCTCTACCGGATCCAGCCCAAGCGCCAAGGCGGCCTCGGCCAATTGGATCATAAGAGTTTGAAGCCGGATTATGTGGTCATTCTGGCCGGGATCAATAATTCATGGGCGAGTGAAACCCCAGCCGATGCCAGTATTGTCGCCGGGGTCAAAGCGCTGGTCGCCAGTGTCCATGCGCGCCAACCCAAGGCCCGCATCATCCTGCAATCCCTCATGCCAACCCAAGAGGTGTCTCGCACCAAGGATGTGGTCATCCCCGTCAATCGCGAACTCAAAGCCTTTGCCGAACAGGATGCGCAGAAAGCCTATCTGACGTTCGTAGACCTCTATCCGCACTTCCTCACGGGCGAGGGGGCTCAGAACAGTGCCCTGTTCTATGACGGGCTGCACCCATCTGAGGCAGGCTACAAGGTTTGGCGCGATGTATTGGTGGCAGCTATTGCGGCAGACCGCGCCCGCTAAAGCACGCTTTAGGACGTGAAGCGGAAATGCATGACATCGCCGTCTTTCACAATATATTCCTTGCCTTCCAAGCGCATTTTGCCCGCTTCTTTCGCGCCGCTTTCACCCTTGAAGGAGACATAGTCCTCATAGGCGATGGTTTCGGCGCGGATAAAGCCCTTTTCAAAGTCGCCATGGATGACGCCAGCGGACTTAGGTGCTGTCCAGCCGCGATGAATGGTCCAAGCGCGTGCTTCTTTGGGCCCGACCGTGAAATAGGTTTGCAGGCCTAAGAGGCCATAGCCCGAGCGGATCAGTTTATTGAGGCCCGGCTCATCCAAGCCTGCGGCTTCGAGATATTCTGCGGCCTCTTCATCGTCGAGGGCTGCGAGCTCGGCTTCCATCTGCGCGCAAATAACAACAGCCGTTGCCTTATGCGCTTGGGCATAGGCTTCGACTTTCGCCGAGTATTCGTTCCCTGTCGCAGCCGAGCCTTCGTCCACATTGCAGACATAGAGGACGGGCTTTGCCGTCAGCAATTGCAACATGTCGTAAGCTTTTTGGTCTTCCTTGGCGGGCACAAACAAGCGTGCCGGCTTGCCTTCATCGAGCAGCTTTTTGGCTTCTATGCACAATTCCAGCGTCAGCTTAGCATCCTTGTCGCTCTGCTTAGCTTTTTTCTCGAGATTGGGAATGCGCTTTTCCAAGCTTTCCAAATCCGCCAGCATCAATTCGGTCTCGACCGTTTCAAGATCGGCGAGGGGGTCGATGCGGCCTTCGACATGGGTGATATCGTCATCGACAAAACAGCGGGTGACATAGGTGATGGCATCGCACTCGCGGATGTTGGCGAGAAACTGGTTGCCCAAGCCTTCGCCCTTAGAGGCACCGCGCACGAGACCCGCAATATCGACGAAATTCATGCGCGCTGGGATAATTTCCTTGGAGCTTGCAATAGCAGCCAAGGCGTTCAAGCGCGGCTCTGGCACGGCCACTTCGCCCACATTGGGTTCAATCGTACAAAACGGATAATTGGCGGCCTGTGCGGCTGCCGTCTTGGTGAGAGCATTAAACAGAGTGGACTTGCCAACATTGGGCAGGCCCACGATGCCACATTTGAATCCCATGATGGCGGTCTTTCGTAACTAGGATGGCGCGCGCTAGAACCGCGCGAGAAAAGCGTGCCGTGTCTTAGACAGTTTGCCGCCCAAAAGCACCCATCAATGGCAGGGCTCAAGCAATTGCCAACGTCCGCCATTTGCGCGCGTCGGCCTGAAAATGGCGGGGAACGCGAGACAAGCGCACGTCGAACTCTTGCAACTCGCGCGTGGCGTCGACGTCTTTACCGACAAGACGCAGAAAGCGGATATAGCGGGCTTGGGCTTCTAGGGTCGGGATGCGCGGTGCGGCAAAGGCATAGGCTTCCTCTGCATCCTCATTTTGCCCCAGAACTTCCGCAGCACGCGCGAAAACCAGGGCCTCAGCTGGACCCTCGCGGCCAAAAACACGCAATTGGTTGATCCGTTCAATTGCTTCCTTGTGACGACCAAGTTCGACCAACGTGCGCGCATGGCCCAGAAGGGCGGTGGGGTCGTCGACAAATTGTCCTTCTAGGCAGTCCCGATAGAGCATTTCGGCATTGGCAAAATCCCCCATCTCCACGCTGGCATGGGCTAGACGAAGACGATTGCCGACGGTTGGAGTCAGGTCAAAGGCTTCTTGAGCGGCCCGTAATTCCCGCGTCGGGTCCAAGGCCTTGATCACCTTTTGCTCAGCCTTGCGTACAGTTGAAAAAATGCCGGTATTGGGCAAGATTTCAAGCAAGACATAGATGGTCGAGCCAATACCCGGCGCAAAGAGAATCAAGAATATCCACCAAGTGGGTCGTCCAGTTCGGATGACATGTATGATCAAAGTCACCTGAATGATGAGAGACAAGATCAAAATAGGCATGATGCGATACATCCTCACGTTGGCATATGAAACTCATACCCACTAAGTTTTATCTCGCAAGATGTCTGGGATGTAGAAAAGCTCTTGCCTAGCTCGCGTCACCCGAACCACCGCGCAGCCAAGCTGGCACAGGCGGGGGAGGGGCAAGGGTTGAGACCTTGGTCTGGAAAGCATCGTGCTTGTCCTCCAAGATCAGAGGGGTTGTGCGGGCCACCGCGTCGCACAAAGTATCCACCCACGTGAACTCAGAGCTGGAGAAATCATCCAGCACATGGCTCAACATCTTTTCGCGTCCCGGATGGCCTACGCCAAGCCGCACGCGCTTAAAGCCCGCGCCAGACTGAGAGACGATGGAGCGCAGGCCATTATGGCCCGCCGTGCCGCCGCCAACCTTGATCCGACATCGGCCGGGCGTGAGCTCTACCTCGTCATAATAGACAATGACTTTGGCGATGGGGATTTTGTGGAAGGTCATGAAGCCACCGACACAGCGGCCACTCTCATTCATGAAGGTCTGGGGCTTAACCAGAATGATTTTCTGCGGGCCTGTCTCGGTCTCGATCACGCCTTCACGGGCAAGGCCCTGCAGGCGGCTGCGTTCGGCCCCGAAATTATACTGGCGCGCAATCTCATCCACGGCCATGAAGCCGATATTGTGCCGGTTCTTGGCATATTTGGCACCGGGATTGCCGAGCCCAACCAATAGAAACATCTGATCACCCCATGATCACAACAAAAAAGCCCCGGACGATGCCGGGGCTTTTATCACATGCATCCAAAAAGGCTTATGCTTCTTCGGTTGCTTCTTCTTGCTTGCCACCGCGGCCAATGATGGTCGCAACGGTGAAGTCGCGGTCGCGGATGGTTGGGCGTGCGCCGTCTGGCATACGAACTGCCGAGATGTGGATCACGTCGCCGATATCGCGGCCAGCCAAGTCGATGACCAATTCTTCTGGGATTTTGCCAGCAGGCACATCCAGAGCCACGGTGTGGCGAACGACGTTCAGCGTGCCGCCCTTTTTGATACCGGGGCAGGTGTCTTGGTTCAAGAAGTGCACAGGCACTTCAACCGAGATCACCGAGCCTTCATCAACCCGATACAGGTCAAAGTGGACTGGCAAGTCGGTGATGGGGTCCCATTGCACGTCGCGTGGGATCACAGGCTGGCTTTCGCCGCTGTGGTGCAAATCAACCATGTGGGCCAAGAATTTGCCAGAGCGGATCGCCTTCAGCAATTCCTTGCCCGAAGCAGCAATCGCCACTGGGTCTTTGCCGCCGCCATAAAGGATGCCGGGCACGAGGCCTTCACGGCGGGTCTGGCGAGCGCCACCGGTACCAGTGCGTTCCCGCACTTCAACATTGATCACGATGCCGGTCATCCCCGGTCTCCGTTCGTTGGTGTGTAAAAACTGCGCCGCCTACATGATGCAGGCGGCGCATGAGATTTCATGAAGGCGGGGCTATAGGGGAAAGATGAAAAGAACTCAACAGTGGGTGGCAGCTTTAGACCAGCATGCTACTGAATAAATATGTTCCTGTCCCATATTACCCTGCTCGTCAGCGATATTCCAAGGTCAAAGGCCTTTTATGAGGCGCTTGGTTTAGAACTCATCGTCGATGCCGCCCATTATTGCCGGTTCCGGGCCAATTTGGACGGGCAGGGCAGCCAAACCCTGTCAATCTCTCACAGCCCTGAACCCATTGGCGCATCGTGTCATGTGGGTTTTGAGTTTACGACGCCTGAGGCTTTGGACGCTTATGCTGATTTATTGCAGCGCCGGGGCTTAGCGCTGTCAGAACTGCCACAAGATCGTAGTTGGCTTTGGCGAGATGTGATTCTCCATGATCCTGACGGCCATGAAATCTTGCTGCTTTACGCCGGTGACAACAAACTCAACCCGCCTTGGCGGGTGGGGCGGTCACAAGATTAGGCGGGTTTAAGGGGCGCAGCGCGATACCCTGTTGCCCGACGAGGGCAGGTTGAGGGGCATTGGGCCTGCCTGAACAATCCTTGCCGTCGCCCATTTCGATTCCCTTTTGATCGAGGGCGATCTTTTGCAGAAATGTCCGCCGCGCCAAAATCTTGGGCTTTTGGCCTAAATCATCGCTAGGCTGCTCAATCGTTTCAACGATGCGCGTGACATGGGCGCGGGGCAGGACAAAGCTGTCCACACGGCGGTGATAGAGCACGGCCTCTGGGTCGCGCCCAGTAAGCCCTGCAATGCACCAGTTCCGTGATCCTGCAGCGGCAGCGGGTAATCGACGGTCGGTATAGAAGCGCATCGGATCGCCTGTGCTTTGCGGCGTCCGCTGAGCCGCGATTTCCCGCTCATAGCCTGAGCATGCAGGCGTGCCGTAAGGAGCCAAAACGAAGGTCACCGGCCCTGCCTGATCACTGAGAGGCACCAAGGTCCAGCGTCGGCTGTCTTGGGCGGGTAAAGCTGCGCCTTCTGCCAAAGCCTGTGCCGTGGTCTCAAAGCTTGCTTGGCCAAAGCCCGAGCGCATGGCTTCGGTGACTTCATTGCCGCTGCCGCGCCCATCGGCAAACCAGATGGACGTGGTCAAGATCGGGCTATCGGGGAGTAGGTCAGGCTCGGCTGCTTTGCATAGGGCTCGCCACGAGGGAGTTGCCACGCGTTGATCGGCTGCAGGCGGAGTCGCCGCGCAACTGCTCAGCCACATAAGGCCTGCCAAGGCTGCGGATAAGGTGAGGCGGGTGAGGGAGTTTTCAGCCATCACCCGCTAGCCCCTCTACTTCCGCAAAATCACGCGCATCGACTCATAGCCTTTCACAAAGGCTGAGCGGATGCGGGTGGGTTCGGAGACGACTTGGATGTCGGAATAGCGCTTCAAGGCTTCTTCCCAGACGATTCGCAATTGCATTTCGGCCAAGCGATTGCCGACGCAGCGGTGAATGCCAAAGCCGAAGGACAAGTGGTTGCGTGCCCGAGGACGGTCGATCCAGAAATCATTTGGACGTTCAATCATCTCGTCATCGCGATTGCCCGAGACATACCACATCACGACCTTGTCGCCCTTTTTGATCTGCTTGCCGCCCAGTTCAACATCTTCCAACGCCGTGCGGCGCATGTGCGCGAGCGGGGTCTGCCAGCGGATGATTTCTGAAACCATGTTTGGAATCACGGAAGGATCAGCGCGTAATTTCTTGAATTCCTCAGGATTTTTCGAAAGGGCATAGAGCCCGCCAGTCAAGGAATTGCGCGTGGTGTCATTGCCGCCCACGATCAACAAGATCAGATTGCCGAGATATTCCAACGGCTCCATATTGCGGGTTGCTTCGCCATGGGCCAGCATGGAAATCAGGTCATTGCCGCCGCTATTATTGACCCGCTCGTTCCACAAATTGGTGAAATAGGCGAGGCATTCAAAGAGTTCCGCGCGGCGCTGATCTTCGGTTTCGATGAGGCCGCCTGGAATGGGCTGCGCGGTGGCCACATCCGACCAACGAGTCAGCTTGCGGCGATCTTCCCAAGGGAAGTCAAACAATGTGGCCAGCATCTGGGTAGTCAATTCGACAGAGACTTTATCTACCCAATCAAATTCCTGATCGATGGGCAGTTCGTCGAAGATCAGATTGACCCGCTCGCGGATCGTGCTTTCCATTTTGGCGAGATTGTCTGGACCAACGATGGGCTGCACGACTTTGCGCTGGGCGTCGTGCTTGGGCGGGTCCATGGCGATGAACATCGGCAGGATGAAGTCTTCGTCAAAGCCAACAATGGTAATCCCGCCCAAAAAGGCGTCGGATGAGAATTGATGGTGGTTGGTATCAACCGCCATAATGTCCTTATAGCGGGTGACAGACCAATAGCCGCCAACTTTTTCCTCTTGGCTCTCGCACCAATGGATCGGGTCTTCCTTGCGCAGGCGCTCAAAATAAGGCCAGTGGCAATCATGGGTCCACAGTTCTGGCATGGCGACGTCAATCTCTTCAAGCGGGATCGACCAAGCCCGTTTGGCGTGGTGTTCTTGAACAGATTTGAATTCTGCAGGATTGAAGTTGCCGTCGGCCATAGAAATTCTCCCAATGTCGAGACCATTATGTGCGATGCTCGTTGGATACATGGGGCCACATTTTGAGGCTTTTGTCACCCCCTGACGCATGCGTCATGTTTGAAAAAATTCTTGAGAAGAAGACTTTACGCAGCCCGAGGCCGCATCGGCCCTATTTCCAAAAGCCTGCCAAGCCTTTAGCTTCACTGTAAGCACAAGGCCCCCGCGACATTACCGCAAAAGGATCCCAGAAAATGGATTTGAATATGGCCTTGATGCGGGCCACATTTAAGCTGGACCAGCGCCAAAACGACGGGGCGACAACGGTTGGTACAGGCTGGCTGGTGCGTCTGCCGGGGGCGGATGGGCATCTGGCGCTTGTGACGGCAAGTCATGTGCTGGACCGCATGAAGCAAGAGCAGGCCTCCATCCATTGGCGTCGCATGGATGCAGACGGCCGCTGGCACCGCGAGCCAGCCCCCATTCGGATCCGCGATGGGGTGGGTACGCCCTTATGGCACCGCCATGTGGATCGCGACATCGCCGCAATTGCGATCGACCCGCCGGCCCATACCCATGACTGGGCCATAGGCTTTGACCAACTGGCCGATGATGAAGCGCTAAAATCCTATGACGTTCAGCCGGGCGATGAGATGTTGGCGCTGGGTTATCCGCGCGGCTTATCGGCCAATGAGATCGGCTTTCCGATCCTGCGTGCGGGGCGGGTCGCCTCTTACCCCTTGTGGCCGAGTGCAGATTTCCCGACCTTTTTGATGGACTTCGCCGTCTTTGCCGGCAATTCCGGCGGCCCAGTCTATATGTCAGACCGGGCACGCAAACGGGTTGGCGCACGTGATTTTCACGAGGCGCAATTTGTAGCAGGGCTTCTCGCCCAACAAGTTGTTTTGACTGATGAAAGATTGGAAATCGGCATCGTGCTGCACGCGGCCTTCATTCGCCAATGCTTATTAGGCCTGGCGGCCAAATTGGGCGTTCAGTCTGTCTGATCTTCCTTGGCTTGGAACACCAGAACCACGCCATTGATGCACCAACGTTGACCTGTTGGTGCCGGACCATCTGGGAAGACGTGACCTTGGTGGGCACCGCACGTCGCGCAATGGCATTCGGTGCGGGGGTACAGCAGCTTCCAATCGGTTTTCGTGGCAACGGCTTCTGCTGAGATCGGCTGGGTAAAGCTGGGCCAGCCGGTGCCGGAATCAAATTTGTCAGCCATGGTCCATAAAGCAGTACCGCAGCCAACGCAGTGGAACGTGCCATCGCGATGTTCATTGTTAAGCGGCGAGGTGAAGGCGCGCTCGGTGCCTTCTTGCCGGGCAACTTGAAACTGAGCGGGCGTCAGTATCGTTCTCCATTCGGCATCGGTTTTTTCGACAGTGAAGCGGGCGGACTTGGCCATGATGTTCTCCTATGGGCCTCTTTACGCAAGGCGGGCGCGATTGGTTGCAGTCTTTATGCGTCACATGCCGGTCTTCACGACGCCTTTGCCATAGCGGGCATGGACTGAATCGAGTGCCCGCTCTAGGGCCGCGCGCTTGGGCGCTTGGGTATTTAACAGATCGCCCTGATCGGCACCTTCCAGCGCACTCAGATCAGAAAGACCAACCCCGATCAGGCGAAAGGGCCCTTTGCTGATTTCCGCGCTCAGCAAAGGCCGCGCCGCGTCAAACACTACGCGGCCCGTGGCGGTTGGTTCTGGCAAAGTCAGCCGCCTTGTGACCTGTTTAAAGCCAGAAGTCTTGAGTTTTAGGGTCACCACCCGGCCAGCATGGCCCTTAGCTCGGCTGATTTCACCGACTTTGGCGCATAGGCGTTGTAGAATCGGCTCCAACTCCTCCAGGCTCTTTAGGTCATGGTGGAAGGTGGTCTCAGACGAGATCGACTTGCGCTCACTATCGGGTTCCACGCGACGGTGGTCGATGCCGCGCGCCATATTGGCCAGCCTTGTCCCGCCATCGCCATAGCGCCGGGTGAGGTCTTCGGGCTTTGCCGCGGCGAGGTCGCCAATCAGCTGATAGCCATCGCGGTTCAACGCTTTGGCAAAAGCCGGGCCGACGCCGTGGAGAAAGCCCACAGGCTTGGGCCATAAAATCTCAGGCACATCTTCGGGTCCCAAAATCGCAAAGCCGCGCGGCTTATCCAGATCGCTCGCCGTTTTGGCCAAAAACTTGTTGCAAGACAGACCGATGGAGACAGTCAGGCCCATCTCTGTCTCAATCTTGTGCTGAAACCGCGCCAAAGTCAGGGCAGGGGCACCGTGATGCATTTGGTTAGTGCCCGAAAGATCGAGATAGGCCTCATCAATCGAAACAGGCTCGACCAAGGGCGTCAGCGCCTGCATGGCTTGGCGAATGGCTTTACCTTCGCGCGCATAGAGGCCCATGTTCGGTGGGATCACCGTCGCATCTGGGCAAAGCTTCAGCGCCTTAAACATTGGCATGGCCGAGCGCACACCCGACGCCCGCGCAATATAGCAACAAGTTGCCACCACGCCGCGTCGCCCACCCCCGACAATGACAGGCTTATCGCGCAGCTCTGGCTGATCGCGCTTGTGGATCGCTGCATAAAACGCATCGCAGTCAATGTGGGCGATGGCGAAAGTTTGCAGATTTTTGTGGCCAATTTGTCGTCTAGAGCCGCAATTCGGGCAGCGCAGCGCGTGTTCGCTACCCTGAGATACGTCCTGATAAAAACAATCGCGGCATAGACTTGGCAAGGCTCGATTAACTCCCATGCGATACAAGCACATTTCAAGCTTAGGGTCACTCTAAGCAAAAAGATTGGAGCGGAGTATGGCGGCGTCGGTCGCAACTCATGAAACGGAACAGCCGTTGGCGGAGCCAAAGGCGCAAAAAACCGTGATGATTGTTGAGGATAATGAACTCAACATGCGGCTGTTTCGTGATCTATTGGCAGCCTTTGGCTATCGCACGGTCGAGACGCGCGATGGGCTGATGGCGCTGGATTTGGCGCGCGCTGAAAAGCCCGATTTGATCTTAATGGACATTCAATTGCCAGAAGTCTCTGGCCTCGACATCACGCGCTGGATGAAGGCCGATGATGAATTGGCCAGCATTCCCATCATCGCCGTAACCGCTTTTGCCATGCGTGGCGATGAGGAGCGGTTCCGCGAAGGCGGCTGCCAAGATTATCTCTCCAAACCCATTTCCGTGGCCACCTTCATTGGCGCTGTGCGTAAGTTCATAGGATAAACCGATGAGTGCACGCGTTCTTGTAGTTGATGATGTAGAGCCCAATGTTCGCTTGCTGGAAGCCAAGCTTCAGCACGAATATTATACGGTGATCACGTCGAACTCTGGCGAAGATGCCATTGTGAAGGCCAATCGTGAGAATCCCGATGTCATCCTGCTCGATGTCATGATGCCAGGTCTCGATGGCTTTGAGACCTGTAAACGCCTGAAAGATGATCCCGCCACCCGCCATATTCCGGTGGTGATGGTAACGGCACTCGATCAGCGCGAAGACCGCGTCAAGGGCCTCGCTGTTGGGGCTGATGACTTCCTCTCCAAGCCGATTGACGACATTACTTTGTTTGCCCGCGTGAAGTCGCTTGCCCGCTTTAAGGCCGTGGCCGATGAGTTGCGCCTGCGTGAAGCGGCTGGCCGTCGCATGGGCGTGATTGAAGGCGGCTCAAACCGTGAATTGGGTCTCAATGCCCGTATCCTGATCGTGGAAGATGACCCCCGCCGGGCAGCGCGACTTAAGCGCACCTTGGAAGCCGAACAGCGCCCGATGCTGATGCAGGACTCCAATGAATTGGGTCCTATGGGACAATCGACTGTCGAATTGATGATTATTTCGGCCTCTGGTGCGTCGTTTGACGGCCTGCGCCTTGCCGCCCACGTCCGCGGCCAAGAAAGCACCCGCAGTCTGCCGATCCTTGCGATCTGCGAGCCGGAAGAAAAAGTCAAAGCGTTGCGTGCGCTGGAAGTGGGCGTCAACGACTTCATCTATCGCCCGATTGATGATGAAGAATTGCTGGCCCGCACCCGCACCTTGATCAAGCGCAAGCGCCATATTGATCAGTTGCGCCTGACGGTGGATTCCAGCATGGAATTGGCCGTGACCGACCAGCTGACCGGCCTGCATAACCGCCGCTATATGGAAAGCCAGTTGAAGTCCTTATTGGCGCGATCCTCACGCGGTGGGCCACCGGTTTCGGTGCTGATCGCCGATATCGACCACTTTAAGCGCGTCAACGACTTGTTCGGCCATGATGCCGGCGACAATGTGATCCGCGAATTTGCCGCGCGCTTGGCGTCCAACTTCCGGCCGCGCGATTTGGCCTGCCGCTATGGCGGGGAAGAATTCGTGGTCATCATGCCCGAAACCAATGCGAATGACGCCAATATGATTGCTGAGCGTCTGCGCTCGTCCATCGAAGAGGCTGCCTTCTTCTTAGGGACCGCGCGCGACACCTTGGAAGTGACCTGCTCGGTTGGGGTCGCGGTCGCCAAATCCAACGAACTTGACTACGAAACCCTACTCAAACGCGCCGACGAAGCGCTCTATGTCGCCAAACGCAGCGGCCGCAATAAGGTTGTTTCGCAGGCGGCTTAAGGGGATCAAGCCCCTCGCCCTCTGGGAGAGGGGAGAGGCCAAGCTGCTCTTAGAGAATGTCACCTTTAGAGCCATTCCACTCAGAACGCCTTTGCCGCGTCAAAGGCGATGCCTGAGTTTTGGGGCGCAAATTCCTCAGG
>NZ_JBMLTR010000087.1:0-2038 GCF_049239865.1 Aquidulcibacter sp. | reverse complement strand
TGCACGCGGGCGGTAAGTTCGACCAGAATTCCTACAAAGTGTCGGGCGGCCTGCACGGCGTGGGCGTTTCGGTTGTGAACGCCTTGTCGGACCTGTTGGAATTGACGATTTTCCGCAATGGCGTGGAACACACCATGAGCTTTGCCTTGGGCGAAGCCAAAGCGCCCTTGCGTTTGGTTGGCCCGGTTGAAGCGGGCAAGAAGGGCACGCGCGTGCGTTTCTGGCCCTCGCCCACCATCTTCACCATGGTGGAGTTTGATCGAAAGACCTTGGAGCATCGCCTGCGCGAATTGGCCTTCCTGAATTCGGGTGTCACGGTGCGTTTCCGCGACTTGCGCGGGCCAGAGCCCTATGAAGAAATCATGCGCTATGATGGCGGCGTGGAAGCCTTCGTCCAGCATATTGACCGCAACCGCGTCAGCGTCACCGAGAAGCCCATCTTCGTGAAGGGCGAGAAGGATGGCATCGTGGTGGAGGCTGCGCTGCAATGGAACGACAGCTATCACGAGAATATGCTGTGCTTCACCAATAACATCCCTCAGCGCGATGGCGGCACGCACTTGGCCGGTTTCCGGGGTGCCCTGACACGCGTGATCAATGCCTATGGCGAGAAATCGGGTATTTCCAAGCGCGAGAAAGTCGACATTACTGGCGATGACGCCCGTGAAGGCCTGACCTGCGTCTTGTCGATCAAAGTGCCTGACCCGAAATTCTCCAGCCAAACCAAAGACAAGCTCGTCTCGTCTGAAGTCCGGCCAGCCGTGGAGAACACGGTTGGCGAAACCTTGGCCGAATGGTTTGAGGAAAATCCCAGCCTTGCCAAAGTCGTCATGGCCAAGATCGTGGAAGCCGCCGCTGCCCGTGAGGCGGCGAAAAAAGCGCGTGAATTGACCCGCCGCAAGAGCGCCCTTGATATCGCGTCCCTGCCCGGCAAGCTCGCTGATTGCCAAGAGCGTGACCCTGCCAAATCCGAAATCTTCATCGTCGAGGGTGACTCGGCAGGTGGCTCGGCCAAACAGGGCCGCGATCGCGGTTTCCAAGCTGTTTTGCCTTTGCGCGGCAAGATTTTGAACGTAGAGCGCGCCCGCTTTGACAAAATGCTGTCGAGCCAGGAAATCGGCACTTTGATCACGGCATTGGGCACGGGGATTGGTCGTGATGACTTTAATCCCGACAAATTGCGCTACCACAAGATCGTCATCATGACGGACGCAGACGTCGACGGGGCGCATATCCGCACCCTGCTTTTGACCTTCTTCTACCGCCAAATGCCAGAATTGATTGAGCGTGGGCATTTGTTCATCGCCCAGCCGCCTTTGTACAAGGCATCCAAAGGCCGGTCGGAGCGTTATTTGAAAGATGATGCGGCGCTTGAAGCCTATCTGATCGAAGAAGGCACAACGGACGCCATTCTGACTTTGGCCAGTGGTGAAGGCCGCCTTGGCGCTGATCTGGTCGCCACCGTGAAGGATGCGGAAGGATTTGAAGGCTCGGTCCGCCGTTTGGCGACCCGCTTCCCGGCCTTTGCGATTGAGCAGGCGGCCATTGCGGGTGCCTTGGTGATCGGGGCTGGGCAAGATGCGGGCGACCGCTTGGCCGTGCGCTTGAACGAACTGGCCGATGAAGGCGAAGACACTTGGACCGTCAAGATTGATGCTTCCGGCCTTGAAATGACGCGCGAAGTGCGCGGCGTGGCGGAGACCATTAAGCTGGATCAGAATGTGCTGGGCTCGTCCGATGCCCGCCGCTTGGCCGAACGTGCGGCCGCAATGGCGGGTGCCTATGATGGCTTGGCCAAGATCAAACGTCGCGAAGTTGAGACCGAAATTCATGGCCCCTTGGCTTTGCTGGAGGCTGTGCGGGCGGCAGGACGAAAAGGCATCACCATCCAACGCTATAAAGGCTTGGGCGAAATGAATGCCGACCAATTGTGGGAAACCACTTTGGATAAAGAGGCTCGCTCGCTTCTGCGCGTGTTTGTCGATCATGCCGATACTGCCGATGGTATGTTCACCCGCCTGATGGGCGATATTGTTGA
>NZ_JBMLTR010000086.1:0-2423 GCF_049239865.1 Aquidulcibacter sp. | reverse complement strand
AACTGAAAAAGCACTTGCAAAAACCAGGGCGTCCACACACGCCTTTGCCGCAGGCCCTGCCTAGGCAAAGGCTGTGCTCGAGTTTGAGCGCGCAAGATGGAGCGTCAAAAGGCGCGCTTCGCGCGTCGACGAGGTCGATTTCACCCCTTGACGCCCCAGCTTGCGCAGGAAGAATTGTCGGGCGGGGCAAGCGGAGCGCGGCCTGAAGCCGTTCTAAGTGATTTGGCTCATCATTGACGATCTCAGGAATTGCTTGACCATGGTGCAGAGCGGATTGCTTCAAATGGGGGCCGGTATTTATGGCTGATAGAAATTTTTGCGTGAAATTACTGACATTTTTCCCGATTCTATTGCTAATTGGATGTCAAATGGAATCCAAAGTTGAAGTCGTTCAAGAAAAGAATGGCGTGATTCAGGTCGCGACTTCAGTGCGCGGGAACAAAAGCCCCTGTGTAAAATACGTTTACATTTATCATGTCTTCGAAGGAAAGATGATCACGGATTGGCAAATTTTTCTCAACGAAGGCCGGATGGATTTCTGCATCAACCAATTTACTTACCCAAACGTGCCTCCCCATTATAGTTTGGCGGGAAATCCAAGACCACTCAAAGAAGCGCACATTTATAAAGTGAGTGTTACCGGGGTGGGTTTCGTGGGAGAGGAAGAATTCACGCGGATAAAGTTACCGCCAAAAACGCCTTGAAAATGGCTTCTAAAAATTTGCTTCTTTGCAAGCCTGCATGAACCCAAAAAACTTGTTTGCCCAGTTAACGCCCGCAATCCGGCGTTATGGAAAACAATTGTCTGCTTCCGAAGAACTTACACCCCAAACCCGCCCGTCCCCTTCCGGCCAAAAGTCGCCATCTCGTGACCATCAGCATTGAACCTAACCGCCAATGGCGCAGGCCTTTCTCACTTCGACAGCCCCTGCCCCAGCCTCTGCCCACGCAAAGGCCGCGCTCAAACTAGAGCGCGCAAAATCGGGTGGGATCGGCCTTGAGGGATCGCGCAACACGAGTTGCGCTTTTGCCCGCGTAAAGATGCGCAACTCGTGTTGCGCGATCCTTTCAATTCGTGACGGAACAGACCCGACCGCGCGAGGCGCATTAGACCTTCAACAGGCCTTCATGAAACTCATTGGCGAGAATGGCATAGAGGACATGGTCTTTCCATTCGCCATTGATCTTCAGATATTGTCGGGCCAGTCCCTCTTCCTGAAAGCCGATGCTTTCTAGGAGCCCGCGCGAACGGAAATTGGTGGGGACGCAGGCCGCCTGCACGCGGTGTAGACCGAGCGGTCCAAAAGCATAAGCGACAACGGCGCGGACCGCCGCGCGGGTAAAGCCTTGGCGGGCAAAGGGTTGGCCGACCCAATAGCCAATCGTGCAATCTTGCGCGACGCCACGGCGGATGTTGGAGATATTCACCCCGCCGACCAAAGCATCATCGCTGGTCCGAAACACCAAGAAGGGCGATGCCAGCCCCAGCTTCACATCATGACGCCAGCCTTGCAGGCGCCACAAATAGCAAGCGCGCGACAATTCATCGAACCGCCATTCAGGCTCCCAAGGCACCAACCAAGTTTCACTCGCCGCCCGCAAATCTGCCCAAGCCTGATAATCGCCCTTTTGCGCTTCACGCAAATAGACGCCTTCGCCTTCAAGGCGCAGCTTGCTTTCAGTTGGATTGACCAGATTGAGAAACACCCAGTTTCGGTCCTTTTGAGCGGTTTAAGCGAAGTTTGCCGTGAAAAGGGGTGCGGCGGCAAGCCCTGCTGCTGGCCCAATCGCTGCTGCGGCGGCAAAACCTTGTTCAGCAGCAGCAATTGCATCCCGCGCGGCCTGTTGGACGGCACTTGCTTCCACTCGGCGGACCCGAGCGGACACGTCGGCCAAGGGCAGAGGACGGCCATAGAGCAAGGTCTGGCTGACGGCGGCTTCACAGCGTGCGGCGGGGCTTTCTGCGGCCATCATCATGCTGGCTTCGAGAATGCGAACCGCGCGTTTGAGTTCGAGGGGCGTTGGACCATGCTCGGCCATTTGTACCAAATGGTCGGCGGTGCGGCGTGCGACGTCGGCGGCGTCAGCGGGTCCGCAGCCGACAGATACGCAAATGCGGCCTGCATCCTCATAGAGGTCGCAGAAGGCCTCTACGGAATAGACGAGGCCGCGCGTCTCGCGCAGGTCTTGGAACAGACGCGATGCCATGCCGCCGCCCAAAATCTCGCACATGACACGCGCCGCGATTGCCTCATCGCTGCCCAAACGTGGGCCGGGCAAAGAGAAAGTCAGATGGACTTGTTCGGCGTCGCGTACTTCGCTTAATGCCCGGCCACCGACTTTGGCCGGCACGGAGGGCGCAGCCTCAAACGGGGCAAGACCACCAAAGGCACGCTCAACTTGGTCTTCGATCTCGGCCTCAT